>CAYUBS010000074.1:0-14728 GCA_964443145.1 uncultured Wenzhouxiangellaceae bacterium
AAAGGTGTGCAGGGTGTGGTCATCACTGTGACCCTGGGAACCGGAGTCGGCGGAGGTCTGTTCATGGATGGCAAGCTGGTTCCGAATCTCGAGATCGGAAAAATCTATTTGTCCGGCCACGATGAAGTTGTGGAGCAGTACGTGGCCAGCCGGATCAAGAAAGAGCAGGGGCTTAGATGGCATGAATACGGTGAGCGTGTGAACGAATTCTGCGCGCATGTCGAACACGTGTTTTCACCGCAAATGATCATCATTGGCGGTGGAGTAAGCGAAAAGCACGAAAAATTTCTGCCGGATTACCCGCTCAAGCGCACTGCAGTAGTCCCAGCCAGGTTACGCAACCGGGCGGGGATTTGCGGGGCGGCTGTCTGGGCCGCAGAAGCCGCAAGTCACAAAAATCAGTAAATCCTTGCGACCCGCGCAACCTGCCGGGTCAGCCGTCTTCAGTTTTTCTTCAGCTTAACTCGCCGGATACTTCGGCGATCAGTTCGCGCAGCCAGCGGTGAGCCGGGTTGTGGTGCAGTAGTGGACTCCAGGCCATTTTCAATTCAATTTCCGGAATCTCAAACGGGGGTGGCAAAATGATCACTCCGGGGTTGTCCTTGAGTAATTGCGCGGCCTTGCTCGGTAAGGTGATGATCAGATCGCGCAGCTCCGCCAACTGCATGGCTGCCTGGTAGTGCCGGGTGAACACGCGGATACTGCGGTGCTCTCCGATCTTCGCCAGGGCATCGTCAACCCAGCCCAGGTGTTTGTCATCTGCGGGCTCCACCCCCACGCCGACCCCCATCCCGGTCTTACTGACCCAGACATGGCTGGCTTCCAGGTAGGATTGCAACGTGAAATCATGGCGGATCGGATTGTGGTGGCTGATCAGGCAGGAGAAGCTGTCGCGCCAGATGGTTCGCTGGTGAAATGACTGCGGCAACGCATCGAAGCGGTTTATGACCATGTCGACGTTGCCCCCCTCCAGGTCCTGCAGGCTGACGTCGCTGGGAGTGAGGATATCCAGTGTAATGTTGGGGGCCTCAGAGCGCATACGCCGCAACAGGTGCGGCAACAGGGTGGACTCACTGTAGTCACTGACCGAGATTCTGAATACTCGGTCTGCGCGGAATGCATCGAAGCCCTTGTCCGGTTCTACGGCCCTCTCCACTGAAGCGACAATTTCGCGAACCAGGGGCTGCAGGGACAGCGCTCGCTCAGTTGGATTCATACCACTGCTGGTTCGGACCAGCAGTGGATCACCAAACAGTTTCCGCAGCCGGCGCAATCCATTGCTTAATGCGGGCTGGCTGATCCCCAGGCTTTCTGCTGCGCGGGTGACGTTTCGCATTCGCAACAGAACATCAAGGTAAACCAGTAGATTTAGGTCAATGTTCTTGAGGTTCATTTCATACTATTATCGTTAGAGGACCTCTTTTTTCGGTCTCTTCCGTACATTCACAGAGGAAATGGCGAATATACGATCCATTGATTAGATTTATTAAGCAAGACTAACTAGACTGAGTAGAGGTTGCAATAACTTCCGCTCGAATTTTCACAAGTAATTCAATAGGTAAAGAGGATTCACCATGTCAAAATACACCGACGACATCGCTTCTCTGGAAGGCGAATGCAGAGCTGCCGGCGGCGCGTGGGACGCTATCAGCCCTGAGTCTGCTGCGCGTATGCGTGCTCAAAACCGCTTCAGAACCGGTCTGGAAATTGCCCAGTACACAGCGGATATCATGCGCCGTGATATGGCCGAATACGATGCTGACAGCTCGCAGTACACCCAGTCCCTGGGTTGCTGGCACGGTTTCATCGGCCAACAGAAGATGATTTCCATCAAAAAGCATTTTGGCAGTAACAAAAAGAAATACCTCTACCTGTCGGGCTGGATGGTTGCTGCGCTGCGATCTGATTTTGGACCGCTTCCTGATCAGTCCATGCATGAAAAGACATCGGTTTCCGCGTTGATCGAAGAGCTGTACACCTTCCTGCGCCAGGCAGATGCGCGCGAGTTAGGTGGCCTGTTCCGTGCACTGGATGCAGCCCGGGCGGCAGGCGATGATGTTAAACAAGCCGCTGTCACGCGCGAGATCGATAATTTTGAAACCCACGTGGTGCCGATCATTGCCGACATTGATGCTGGATTTGGTAATGCGGAAGCCACCTACCTGCTCGCCAAGCAGATGATTGAAGCCGGCGCATGCTGCCTGCAGATTGAAAACCAGGTATCCGACGAGAAGCAGTGTGGCCACCAGGACGGTAAAGTCACCGTTCCGCATGCCGACTTCCTGGCCAAAATCAATGCCTGCCGTTACGCATTCCTCGAACTGGGAATTGATAATGGCGTGATCGTGGCACGGACAGACTCACTGGGCGCCGGCCTGACCAAGCAGATAGCCGTGACCCATGCGCCGGGTGACCTGGGCGACCAGTACAACTCCTTCCTGGACTGCGAAGAAGTTTCGCCGGAAGACATGAACAATGGTGACGTCGTTCTGAACCGTGACGGTAAACTGCTGCGTCCCAGGCGCCTTGAGTCCAACCTCTTCCAGTTCCGTGAAGGAACCGGCGAAGACCGTTGCGTGCTGGACAGCATTACGTCGCTGCAAAATGGCGCCGACCTGATCTGGATTGAGACCGAGAAGCCTCACATCGGCCAGATCGGCAGCATGATCGATCGCGTCCGCGAAGTCGTCCCCAACGCGAAGCTGGTTTATAACAACAGCCCGTCATTCAACTGGACTCTGAACTTCCGTCAGCAGGTGTTCGATGCCTGGACAGAAGAGGGCAAAGACCTGTCCGCCTATAATCGCGAACAGCTGATGAGCGCTGAATACGATGACAGCGAGCTGGGCAAGGCAGCGGATGACCAGATTCGGACCTTCCAGGCCGATGCCGCGCGCGATGCCGGTATCTTCCACCACCTGATCACCCTGCCGACGTATCACACGGCTGCCCTGTCCACCGATAACCTGTCGAAAGAGTACTTCGGTGACCAGGGCATGCTGGGTTACGTGGCCGGTGTTCAGCGCAAAGAGATCCGCGAAGGCATCGCCTGTGTGAGACACCAGAACATGTCGGGTTCCGATATTGGTGATGACCACAAGGAATACTTTGCCGGTGATGCCGCGCTCAAAGCGGCGGGTGATGACAACACGATGAACCAGTTCGGTTAATTTGTAAGCTGTTTGAAAAATCCCGCGACAGGCGACTATCGCGGGGTTTTTTTGTATCCGGGTTCTGTGCTCCCCGCACTATTCAGCCGGAAAGCAGGCTCCCAAGGTCCACACCTTCTTCCAGGCCGGAGAGGCCGGCTTGCGGAACGACAGCGTCGGCAGCGCCCGGCTTAACCCACTCAACAGCCTGAGCGATGATTCTCTCGGTTGAAGTCCGCCCTTCGATGTCGGCGCCGGGCATTTGTAACGGAACCTCGCCGTCCGGGTCGGGTAGGGTCTCACGCTGTGGGAACATCTCGCCATACACGCCGCCCGCAACCGCCGAACCCATCAGGATGCTATAGGTGCCCCGTCCGTGATCGGTTCCCTGCGCGCCGTTGGCGACCAGTTGCCGGCCGAAATCGCTTGCGAAAAAGAACGTGAGTTGCTCGCGCGCGGGGCGTTCCATGTAAGGCAAGTCTTCGATGGCCGCCAGCGCGCTGGCCAGGCCGCCGTCCAGGCTGAAAATATCCTGCAGGTTGGCGCTTATTTCCAGTGCTTCGTTATCGTGGCTGTCCCAACCTCCGTACCCCATTGAAACCACGCCCAGTCCCAGCTCATCCGGTACCTGGCAGATGTCGAACAGGTTGCGGCATTGCTGCGCGAATTCAGGTGAATTGAGCTCGAGCGCCACCAGTTCGTCCGGCAGCGGCATGCAGGCATCCATACTTTGCTGGACCTGGTCGCCGATGGCGCGCAGGGCCGAATTGTGCTGAAAAAAGACGTGGTAGGGCCAGTTGGCCGGTTTTTCCAGCGCCGTTTCCTGAGCACGGGTGTCGTAATACGCGCGCAGTGCACGGGCCATGATGTTGCGCGGGGTTGCCGAACCTTCCTCATCCGGGCTTGCAAGAGCAAAATCGCGCATATCCTGGGCATGAACGACGCGCTGCAAGCGATTTCCGGCTATCGAGCCCTTGTTGAAGGTTGAGACCTGCTCGCCAAGCTCTACGCTGTTGATGCCTCCACCGAGGTGCTCTACAAGGCGTCCGCCCCATCCGTTGCGGTCAAAATTGAGATGGGACAGGTTTGGCACTGCGGCGTCCGCGTTGAGAATGGACTGATCGTGGCGGCGGTTGCGCGAGCAGTAGGCGTTGCAAACGATGGCCACGTTATTTGCTTCAAATTGAGTCTTGAGCCAGCCGGCCTGCTTGTGAATTCCGAATGCCAGGCCGCTGACAGGATCGATTACGGGGCTGTATTCATTTTCAAACATCTGGGTGTAGTTCGTGTAATCCTCGGTGTACAAGGATCGACGGGCCTCCCAGGTCAAATTAATGTAGGTGTTGTCAAAATGGCCGGGGGAGGGCATGAACAGAAAACGCAGGTCGGCTCCCCCCTGCAGCATCACGTTAACCAGCGTGCGGGGCATATCGACAAGTTGACACTCCGCGCCTAACGCTCTGGTTGGCCGGCTCAGGGTAACTCCGGCAGCCAGGGAAGCCAGCAGTGACTGGCGCAGGAACTCCCGACGCTTCATTCGCCGCCCCCTCCCGTGGCAAATGTAAACGGCATCATGGAGATGAAGTTCACTGCCATGCCGATACGCATTTGTTCTTCCGGGTCGGAAAAGTCCATTCGGGTTGCAGCCAGTTCATTGTTGACAGAGGCTACTGCCCCCTCGACGATGTCTTTAGAACTGTACATGGCGTCGAGGTCGTCACGATCGACCACGGCGGCGAAATCGAACCCCGTGGCGAGCAGGCTGTGCACCTGTGCACGGGCCACCGGGTCGAAATTTTCACCGTCATCCGCAATGAAGCGCTGCCACAGCCATTCGGCAACCTCCCCGACCACATGTTCACCATAACGGTTGGTCGGGATGACGGAACCCCAGTCCTTTTCCCAGAGGAGCGGGGGTTCGTCAGGGTCAAGGAAGTAGTACTCCTGCCAGGCGCCGAGTGCCTGCGGGTCGTCGACATTTGCCCCCCATGCTTTCTTGAACAGGAAACGGTCATTGGCCGCATCGTTCCCGGTCTGGCCTCCAAATACGTCCCTGATCGGCGCAAAGGCGAGGGCGCCCTGGTCGAACATACGCCCGACAGGGCCGACGAAGAAAGGTCGGGCAAATGACTCTTCGTTGTCCAGGATGTTGGCGTTGTAGGTCAACAAATTACGTTCGAATGAGGACCAGTACTTGAACCGGTCGGGGTTGTGGAACAGGGTTGAGATTGCATATAGACGGAGGAAGGCGAGCAGGTTGAAGCCGGAATCAATCCATGCGGCTTCCAACGTCTGTGCCTTGGCAGGTGTGATTGCAGCATCGGCGAAGAAGCGAATAATTTTAGCGGGGGTGTTAGCTACGCTTTCAGGGTGAGCGGCGGCGACCGGGCCCAGTGCCTTTAACTTCGCGTCTGCAGTTGGCCCGCATATTTGATGGTGCAGGATCTCAAGGCAACTGGCTTCACCGTTGCGAAAATCGAAGTGCGCGGTGCTGTTGTAGATCTGGCGCCCGGTGGCATCCACATGATCCGTAAAATTAATGGTGGACAGTAGCCAGTCATAACCCTTCTCAGAACCGAAACGGCCCGGCTCAGCATCCACGAACATCCCTGTCAGAAGCAGGGCGTTGTTTTCGATACTGACGCCTTCGTGGTAGCCCTCGTCTTCAGTAGTGCCCTCGATTCCGAACAGCAACTGGAAATACTCACGGGCAAAATCGTCGTTGCCGTGAAACACCCCGGTGGCGGGATCAACATAGTTCGCTGTGTGGCCATAGGCTACGGCCAGGGCGCCGTTTTTGGCTGCCTTGTACATCAGGTTGATAAAACTGCTGTTTTTGGTGAGCGCAGCCACAGTGTCGTCGTAATAGTCCCTGATCAGACCCACGCCGCTGTTTTGCAGATGAATCGATGCATGGTAATTGGTCAGGTAAAACGCGACTTTGTGCAGAAACAGGTTACAGCCCCGGGTATGCATTGCGCGTGGCCAAACCAGGTACAGGCCAAGTGGGTTGAGCATGGCCTGATCTTCAACTAACAGGTCGTAGTAACTCCGGTCGAAATTTCGTACCGGATTGGCCGGATCATCCGATGACCAAAAAGCCTGCAATTCGGATAGAGACTCACAGCCCGGATTGCCCGGCGCCAAATCACCCGGGTCGGACAGCCTCGGGTTCACGAGGTCGAAATTCAGCATTTCCTGTACGGCCAGGCGCGGGTGCATACCCGCCCAGAGTCTGATTTGCCGATCAGCGGCGTGACCGCCAAACGCAAATGCCTGCAAAACACGCCGGACTGCAGTCTCATCCCAGGCTTTTGGGGAAACGGTCTCGAGTCCGTTCAGCGTAGCCGGGGAAGGTGGTTTGCCCGTGAATACCTTTTCAACCGATCGCCCACCTTTTTCCTGCCCCCAGAGTGGGAAGCAACTGACCAGCAATAGCGTCAGAAGCAGTAATCGGCTATGTCGAGGTTTTTTCACATATTTATCATACAACTAAATAGTGGGCTGAATATAAAGGCGCCTGGCAGGGCAGTGATATATTCTCAGCTTGGGAATAATATTGAGCCCCTGTTAAAGTACGTTGTGGCTCATGAAATGATTTTTGATTTGCACTCACACACCTCGTTTTCCGATGGCGTTTTGACGCCACGTGAACTGATACTGCGAGCGATCGAAAATGGTGTGGATGCACTGGCGATTACTGACCACGACACGGTCGATGCCTACCGTGATTTGCCTGCTGGCGAGACTGGAATCCGACTGGTTGCCGGAATTGAATTTTCCACCCAGTGGGAAAATAGCGGAATCCATGTATTGGGGCTGAATATCGATCCCGATAGTGATGCCATCGTTGCCGGTACGCGCTTTCAAACCAAAGCACGCATGAAGCGGGCCCTGAGGATTGGTGAAATTCTCGAAAAAAAAGGGATTGCCGGCGCGTATGAAGGCGCTGCAGGCCTGTCGAAGGGTGGCTACATTGGCCGTCCGCATTTTGCCCATTACATGGTCAATTCCGGGCAGGTAGATTCAGTGGAGTCCGCTTTCAAGAAGTACCTCGGTGCGGGCAAGGCCGGTGATGTCAGGCAGCACTGGGCGGATTTACCGCAGATCATTCAGTGGATCAGGGATGGAAATGGCATTCCGGTACTGGCCCACCCACTGAAGTACAAGATGACCAGAACCCGTCTAAAGAGATTTCTTGACCGCTTTATTGCCGAGGGTGGTCAGGGTATGGAGGTGGTTTCGGGCAAGCAAATGCCATACCAGACAGCCGATATGGCGCAGTTGTGTGAAGAGAAGAATTTGCTGGCGTCCTGTGGCTCAGATTTCCATATGCCGGACAAGATCTGGGCCGAGTTGGGTAAGTTCGCACCGCTTCCCGGCAATGTTACTCCGGTGTGGGAGCGGTTTTAGGTGGCTTGTCTTCGGCTTTCTTCACACGGATCTTGTTGCCGCCCACTTCACGGGCATTGAGTCCCTTGATGGCCGCCTTGGCATCGCCCGGACGGGGCATCTCTACAAAACCAAACCCTTTGGATAATCCGGTTTTTTGGTCCATAACGAGCTTGCAGTACTGGACCTTTCCATATTTGCTGAATAAATCCGTCATTTCGGATTCTGTTGTTTGTCGCGATAAGTTTCGTAGCAGGATTTTCATCCGTTCAGCATAGTTGAAAATGAAGTTACGGGTTCTGCTATTTTCCCCATTTCACTTACCTTTGGTTAAGATATACCGCTATGCACCTGCAAGATTTCAAAGTACTGACTTTTGACTGCTACGGCACACTCATTGACTGGGAGGCGGGCATCTGGGATGCCTTTCAGCCGCTGATCATGAGTAATGGGCGGCAGGACCTGACCCGGGAAAAAATGCTGGAAGCTTTTGCTGTGTTTGAAAGTCAGCAGGAGTCCGCAACGCCGGCCATGAGTTACCCGGATGTGCTGTGCTCCGTACACGGCGCTGTTGCAGACCGTTTTGGTCTTAAAACCACGAATTGTCTGAACGAGGATTTTGGTCATTCAGTGCCACTCTGGCCTGCTTTTCCTGATACCGCAGATGCTCTGCGAATCCTCAAGAAGCACTATCGCCTGGTGATACTTTCCAACGTTGACCAGGATGGCTTTACTGCCTCCAACCGTAAGCTTGGGGTTGAGTTTGATGCCATTTATACAGCTGACATAATCGGAAGTTACAAGCCCGATTCAGCTAACTTTGTATACCTGTTGGAACGGCTGAGAGAGGATCACGGGCTGGAAAAACAGGACATCCTTCACACGGCACAAAGCCTGTTTCACGATCATCTTCCAGCACAGTCCATGGGCATGGCCACTACTTGGATTGACCGGCAGAGGCTATCGGAGAGTGGCCGTTGGGGTGCCACAGCAAAACTGGATGACGTACCGTCGACAGATTTCCTGTTCCACTCCCTGTCGGAGATGGCGGCCGCCGTTGACGCAGGTTTCGGTCAGCGCTAATGGGATATTATTGCGATTTTGCCATCGGGGATGAAGTCCATGGTTATTACCATGACCATGAGTATGGCTTTCCGATCGAGGATGAAAGTCAGCTGTTCGAACGCCTGTTACTCGAAATTAACCAGGCGGGCCTGAACTGGGGCCTGATATTGAAAAAACGCGAAGGGTTTCGCGAAGCCTATGATGGTTTTGATGTCGACAGGGTTGCCGGATACGGTGAACAGGACCGTGCCAGGTTGCTTGAAGATGCCCGCATCATTCGTAACAAGTTAAAGGTCAATGCAGCAATTGTTAACGCACAGGTGGTTCGGGAAATGCGGGACAGCCACGGTGGCTTTGCCAGCTGGTTGCGCGCCCATCACCCGCTAGCAAAGGATGATTGGGTTCGCCTGTTCAAGAAAACCTTCAAATTTACAGGTGGGGAGATTACCGGCGAGTTCCTGATGTCGATTGGTTACCTGCCCTCGCCACACCGCAAAGACTGTCCGGTCTATGTCGCAATCGCGCGACTGAACCCCCCTTGGATGGAGGTTAAAAAGTGAAGAAATTATCACCAGAGTCCTGGCTGGTTACCGCCGGTCGGCCGGAAGAGCCGGGTGCTCCGCTGAATATTCCTATCATCCCGGCGTCGAATTTTGCGCTGGACGGTGATCGTATTTATTCACGGGACAGTGGGACAGAGGGCTGGGAATCGCTCGAAGAAATCATGGGTGGACTGGAGGGTGGCGGAGCCATTGCTTTTTCATCCGGTTTGGCGGCCGTGACAGCCGTTTTTGACCAATTGGCTCCGAACGCACGGGTTGTGTTGCCGGATGACTGCTATCACGGGGTGTCGGAACTGGCGAGCATGGGAGAGCAGAAGGGGCGTTGGAAAGTGAGCCGGCTCGGCGTGGACGATACAGCAGGTTGGGTAGATGCAGCACGGGACGCTGATCTGTTGTGGCTGGAGTCCCCATCTAACCCGCTGCTTACGGTCGCTGATCTTGCGACGATCTGCGCTGCCCCCCGTAAAGACGGTTCGCTGCTTGCGGTGGACAATACCTTCGCCACGCCAATCAACCAGAGACCACTGGAGCTGGGTGCTGATATCAGCATGCACTCGGTTACAAAATTTCTTGGCGGGCATTCAGATCTGCTGGGCGGGGTGCTGATTACCAACCGGCCCGGGTTGCTGGCAGGTATCAGAAAATCACGTACGCTGGGCGGAGCTACTCCCGGCACACTGGAGGCATTCCTGGCGGTGCGCGGGTTACGAACCCTCGCTATTCGGCTTGAAAAAGCGCAGGAAACGGCCGGGCGCCTGGCCCGTTGGCTGGATGCACATGCCCTGGTAGAGCATGTCAGGTATCCGGGCCTGGCATCCCACCCGACACACGCGATTGCAGCGTCGCAGCTGGACGGCTTTGGCGCGATGATTTCTTTTGAAGTCGCGGGCGGGTCTGATGCCGCGGATGCCATTTGCCGGAACGTACAGCTTATTCGGCATGCGACCAGCCTGGGATCGGTCGAATCCACTATGGAGCGTCGCTCTGCGGTGCCCGGTCAGGAACATTTGCCGGCTTCGCTATTGCGCCTTAGCGTTGGAATTGAGTCGTTTGAAGACCTGTGTGCAGACTTGCAGCAGGCTTTTGGAATAAACTGAGTGTGTACGAACTGCAAATGTAAACGGAGAGAGAATTATGTCAAAAAGAGATGAATACATCGAGAGAATGAAACAGCAGTTGGATGAGCTGAATGAGCAACTGGGCGAATTGGAAAAGAAGGGTGAAGCGACCCAGGCCGAATTCAAGACCAAGTATGAAAGCCAGATAGGCGAGGTGCGTGAGCACTACGCGACTGCTTTGGCAAAAATGGACGAAGTGAAGGCCGCCAGCGGAGACAAGTGGGAATCACTGGTGCACGACGGCGAGAAAGTGCACAAGGCGCTGGTTCATTCGTTCAACTATTTCAAGTCGGAGCTGAAGAAGTCCTGAGCCGAACCTAGAAAAGCTTGGCGACCATGCAGCGCAGGCTGCCGCCGGCTTTCTCCAGTTCGTCCAGTTCGGTGGAGTGAATCCGGAAACCCCAGGATTCCAGCCGGCTGCGATTGGCCGGGCGCAGAGCGTCTGCGGCCGCCTGGCTCATTAACAGGTCCCGGTCGTTTAGTGATGTGCAGTTGCCGACAAAGTGGTCTTTCTCACTCTTGTCGAGCAACAGCGTTCGCCCGGGAAATGCTGCCTCGATGGCTTCAACTGCGCCCGCGTCAGCACAGGCGTCCGGGTACAGTACGCAGGCCCGCGCAGCCAGGACCGAAAACACCACGTTGGTGTGATACTCGTTGGACGCGAGGTCGAAACAATAGGTCATCCGTAATCCGAATGCTTCGTGCATGGCGGCGGCGCCGGCCCGGTCAACGCGCTCACTGATGCCGCAAAAGCCGATTTTACGGGCCCGGTCCATGATCAGCACTCCGGTTAATTCGGCGACGCAGTGTTTTTTCCGCAGATCGACCACTTCGTATCCGCGTTTCTTGAAATAGGCTGGAATATCGGTACGCTCTGCTTCCAGTTTCCTGATGGGGTAGCGCATATTGCCGATGATCAGCCGCCCCGGCACCCAGGCAAACACGTTGTTTGGAAATACATCATCCGGCGTTTTCGAGTTGCCCGGGAACACCAACACCTCGGTGCCTGTTTTTCGGATCAATTCGACCAGGCCATGGAATTGGCGGACCGCGCGCCCGGGGTCGGCCACATGCTGCAAATCCATGTAGTGATTGTCGAGCGCGGATTGTTCGCTGACGTAAAAGCCCTTCGGCTCGACCATGAGGATGCCCTTTGGCACGCACGGC
Organism: uncultured Wenzhouxiangellaceae bacterium; assembly: GCA_964443145.1. Taxonomy (GTDB): domain Bacteria; phylum Pseudomonadota; class Gammaproteobacteria; order Xanthomonadales; family SZUA-36; genus JAHEFT01. Next base: position 11,455 of record CAYUBS010000074.1, read on the forward strand.
GAGTCGGCAGGAAAATCCATTTCTTCCAGTGTGCGGATGAAGTCGTTAGCATGGCTGATGATCATGAGCGCAGAGCATATAGAAAACGGAATTGAGTTGCCTCCTTTCTTATCCCGCCGTATCCGGGGGCTGGTTACTGGCCTGCTGATTTTGCTGCTTACATGCGGCCCGCTCTCTGCCAGTGACAGCGACGGTCCGGTTGTACTGGAAGAAATCGTGGTCACGGCTACACGCATTCCTGTCAGCCTGGAGAGCCTGCCCTTTGCGGTGGCCAGCGTGAGCGGGGACGCAGTTCAGCGTGGCCGCCAGCAGTTGGGGCTGGATGAGGCGCTGGCGGGCGTTCCCGGAGTGTTTTTCCAGAACCGCTACAACTTTGCCCAGGATTTGCGCATCGCCATTCGGGGTTTTGGCGCACGGGCCAATTTCGGCATTCGTGGCATCCGGATTTTTGCCGACGATATTCCGCAGACGCTGCCTGATGGACAGGGCAGTGTGGATGCGATTGACCTGGGTTCGGTTGAGCAGATCCAGGTCATTCGGGGCCCTTTCTCGGCGGTTTACGGGTCTGCCTCGGGCGGGGTGATCGATATACGCACGCAGGACGGTCCGGAGAATCCGTTCCTGTCCGGGCGCCTGAACTTTGGTTCCTACGGTTACCGTCAGGGTCAGCTAAAAGCCGGCGGGCAATCCGGCAAGCTGAACTGGTTGGGGAATTTTACCGCTACCCGGCTGGATGGGTACCGCGACCACGCCACCTATAAAAACCGGCTGTTCAACAGCAAGTTTCGTTACGAGTTTAACGACAGCACCCGCCTCACGGTGGTTTTCAATGCGATTGATTCTCCTACTGCGGACGACCCCGGTGGCCTGAACGCCCGTGAAGTTGACGAGGACCGCCGCCAGGCAGCGCCCAGGAACCTGCTTTATGACGCGGGTGAGTCGCTGGATCAGCAATCACTGGGGCTCGCATTCCGCAAGCAGATTGGCCAGAACCAGGCGTTGATGCTCAGGAACTACTACGTGTGGAGGCAGTTCGATAACCGGCTGCCATTCGACGTAAACAGTAACGGGCAGGGCGGCAGTGTCGACTTGTCCCGGCAATTTTCCGGCCTGGGTGGAAATTACAGCTGGAATAGTGGCCCGGGGGGGCACGGCAACCAACTGGTGTTGGGTTTTGATTACGACGCACAACGTGATCACCGGAAACGATTTGCAAACAACCAGGGTGTTCTGGGCAATCTGACGACCAACCAGGATGAGGATGTGACCACGACGGGACTTTATGTGCAGGACGTGCTCGACCTGACCGATTCGGCGAGCCTGACACTGGGAGCTCGCTTCGATGATATCGAGTACAAGGTTCAGGACCGTACCGGCACATCAGGTTCCAGCCGGCGCAAATTTCATGAATTCAGCCCGATGGCGGGTGTCCACTGGGCCGTACGGAACGGCGTCAACCTGTATGGGAATATCTCCCGCTCGTTTGATCCGCCAGCGACTACGGAACTGGCTAATCCGGATGGCCCCACCGGTTTTAACCAGGAACTGGGGCCCCAGACCGCAACCAACTATGAACTCGGTGTGAAAGGACTGCTGACGGGCCGTCTGCGTTATGAACTGGCCCTGTTTCACATAGCAGTCAAGGACGAAATCGTACCCTACGAGCTGGGCGGTTCCGGGCAGTCCTTCTTTCAAAACGCCGGCAAGTCGTCGCATGATGGGCTGGAGGCTTCTGTTTCGATGGAGTTGCTAACCGGCCTGACTGGCAGCGCAAGCTATACCTGGTCCGATTTTACTTTTGATGAGTTCCGCGGCATCGACGACACGGTTTATGACGATAATCGAATTCCGGGCATTCCCGAGCACCTGTTTCACCTGGGTCTTTCCTGGAATCATGCCAGTGGGTTTTTCGCCAGCGGGGACATGCTCTATGTGGGCCGGTTTTATGCCGACAACGCTAACCGCGTAGAAACGGATGATTACATTGTTTCGAATCTCAGAGCAGGATTCCGCTGGGCCAGTGGGCAGTGGGTGCTCGAACCGTTTCTCGGTATCAACAACCTGTTTGACAAGGAGTACATGGGCAATGTGCGCCTGAACGCATCCTTTGGCCGTTATTATGAGGCGGCACCAACACGTAATGTCTACGCAGGCGTGATGCTTCGATACGGTTTTTGACGGCCGTAAAATGGTATTCTGCCCGCAAATTCAGCTTAAACGGGTTAATTAACAATGGAAGAGCGAACCAGCAGTAATTGGTCCATGGCCGACGTATCGGCCAAGGAAACCACCCGCCGGGTAGCTGTTGCCGGGGGCAAAATCCGGCTTGGCAGTGAAGCATTTCAGTTGTTGATCGAGGGCCGCCTGCCCAAGGGCGATCCGCTGGCTATGGCGGAAATTGCCGGCATCCAGGCCGCCAAGCAGACCCCGGCGCTGATACCTCTGTGCCACCCGATTTCCCTGAATCGCGTCATGGTTCATTCCGTTCCGCGGCCTGAAGACCACTCCATCGAAGTTTTTTGCGTGGCTGAAATAGCCGAAAAAACCGGGGTGGAAATGGAGGCTCTGACCGGATTATCGGTGGCACTGCTGACCATCTGGGATTTGACCAAGCCGGTCAATGCGGCGCTGGAAATCACCGAAACCCGTTTGATTTACAAGTCAGGCGGTAAAAGTGGTATTTGGGTAAATCCTGAGGGTATGCCTGAAGAGGTAGAGGCTCTCCTGGCAAAACTTTAGGGCACAGCGTGTGCACAGCGCTGGCAGTTAACCCATTCCGCCGTGCCGCTTGCGTAGTACTCTTTCTTCCAGATCGGCAGCCGCACCTTGGCCTGGTCAATGATGTAGCGGCACGCATCAAAAGCTTCGCTGCGGTGGGGTGATGAAACTCCAACTACCACGGCTACTTCAGAAAGCTCCATCAAGCCACTGCGGTGGATAGCACAGGCATTGTTGACGCCAAAGCGCTCCACGGCCTCTGCAATGATCCGCTGGCCTTCCTTAACGGCGAGGGGCTCATAGACTTCGTATTCCAGCTGCAGTACCTGTTGCCCTTCATTGTGGTCCCGTACCCAGCCATCGAACTGCACGTAGGCGCCGCAGGAGGGGTCCAGAAGCTGCTGGCGGAAAGTCTCAAGGTCGATGGCGCTGGAACTGACTTCGAAAGTTTTCATCCGCCGGCTACCGGCGGAAAGAACAAGACCTCGTCACCCTCGTTCAGTGGTGCATCCCAGGCGGCCATTTCGTCGTTGATGGCGACCATGGAGGCGGAATA
>CAYUBS010000075.1:0-2283 GCA_964443145.1 uncultured Wenzhouxiangellaceae bacterium
TCGATGATCCGGCCCACCGAGTCTGTGACGCCTTCCTCGTAGAACAGGAAATCTCCCTCGCCTTCGATACGGGCGGCATTGGTAAGACTGACCGCAGGATGTATGACGGGGTTGGCATTCTGCAGGCTGGTCTGGATGACATTGTGCGCTGACTCCATGGTCGGGTACACATCGGAAATCATAGTCAGTATGTCGGCCGTGTACTTGCCGGGCAGCGCTGCCAGCAGGTTGCCTGCTTTCAGTTTGAGGAAGACATGCACACGACCCGGCTCGGTTAGACGGACGGCGTAGTGCAGGGTGTGGGTTTCCGCAACCCGTACCGTATCATCGTCCACGGCCAGACCGGCGGCGAGCTTGAAGGCCAGCGCACCCCCACAGGAACCCGGACTGACGATAACGGTCTGGCCGGGAAGCAGTTTACCCGCGACAGCCTCTCCAAACGGTTCTGTGCTGAAAGCGGGGCCGACAACATAGATCAATTCGGCGTCTTGCAGCGCTCGATCAATGTCGTGGCCGGCATAAGCGATTTCACAGAAACCCGAGATATCCCCTTCGGCATGAATACCGCCCTGGCTGGCAATGCCGGCGATGTTGTCCGGGAACTGGGCGAAATCGAACAGGCTGACCTCGTGCCCATGATTGGCATAATCAAATGCCAGTGTGGTGCCACCGGCACCGGCTCCAAGTACTGCTACTTTCATTACAGATCTCCTCCGCTCATGGATTGGCGGACCAGGTGATAGTTGAATCGAACGGCCTCAAGGTAGGAGTCTGCTCGGACGTGCTCGTCGATACCGTGAATATAGCCTACCGTATCGGGTTCTATTCTTAACATCATGAAGCGGTAGATATTTGGTGATACCGAATAGAAGTATTTCGCATCAGTACCACCGCGTACCATATAGGGTGCTACCAGAACGTCAGGATCCATTCCGCGGATGGTTTTTGCAATCAATTGAAAACCGCGCGAATCAACCGGGGAAACAGGAGAGGGGTTGGTCCCGAATTCAGACGTCACCACGACTCGCTCATCATCGATGGTTTCAACGACGCGTTTTGTCACGCTTTCAACGGTTTCGCCCGGCAATATTCTGAAATTGATGACGGCCGTTGCCCGGGTCGGCAGGATATTGGACTTGGGGCTGCCGCTGACCATGGTGGCGGCGGTGGTGGTCCTGATGCCGGGCGCATCGTCCTTGTTTTGCAGCATCCTGCTCTCGACCAGTGGGGAGAACAGCCACAGGTTACCCATGGCGAGGCGCTTTAAGAACGACATTTCCACGCCGATGGTCTCGAAGGTCTGATAAATGTGGTCCAGGCTGGCCGGGAAGGGATTGTTTTCTACCGCGACGATGGCCTGGCTGAGAATGCCCACGGCCGTGTGTTCAGGTGGCTGGGACGAATGCCCGCCCTGGGCATTGACCGTTAAGTGAAGATTGACATAACCCTTTTCGGACACGCCAATAATTGCCAGAGGTTGCTCCAGGCCATCCATCATTCCATGCAGGATGGCGCCACCTTCATCCATCACGTAGTCAAACGTGACGCCCTGTTTTTCGAAATATTTCGCCACTTCGCCCGCGCCGTCCTTACCGCCCACTTCCTCGTCATGCCCAAAAGAAAAGTAAATGGAGCGTTCCCGTCGGCCGTTCTCCGACAGCAGCAACTCGGCTGCCTCCATCAGGGCCATGACGGTGAGCTTGTCATCGACACTGCCGCGACCCCAGATGATGCCGTCGGCCACGGTGCCGCTGAAGGGTGGGTAGGTCCATTCGTCCAGCGTGATGTCCTCGACCGGCACCACGTCCATATGGCCCATGAACAGCACCGGCTCCAGCGAGCGGTCGGAGCCCGGGAAGTGAAAAACGAGGCTGTGGCCGTTAATCACGGTCAACTCAGCTTGTTGATGCACCAATGGATACACAGTTTCCAGATAGTCACGGAAATTTCTGAAAGCGGCGGCGTCGAAATTGCTGCGGTCGTCGTAGGAAATCGTGGGAAAAGTCAGAGACCGTGAAAATCGCTCGATCGCCAGCTGTTCGTCAAGCCTGACGTCAGTCAGGCCCGTAGCGGGTTCAAGTTGATGGTCCTGAAATACGGTCTGGGCCCGGTAAACGAGTATGGCACCAATGACCAGGATGAGGAGAAAGATACTGATTAATGCTTTTTTCATGCTTATTGTCCAAAGGCCGGGGCATCACCCGCCAGGTAGTCGTTTTCCTCAGCCGTATTGCGGCGGCCGAGGACCTTGTTGCGGTGGGGAAAGCGTCCGAAACGGGCAAT
>CAYUBS010000075.1:2383-14716 GCA_964443145.1 uncultured Wenzhouxiangellaceae bacterium
CGCCAGGCGGCCTTCCGGGTCATCCAGCCATGAATACATCCGGCCATCGGCGCAGTCCTTAACCAGGCCGCTAAACTGCTCTGCCAATGCGGAGTCACGTGCCGGGTCAGCTGAAAACCACCATTCCATCCGTTCGGGGATGGCGCCGGGATCTTTCAGGGCATTGCCAAACCAGGCCTCTATCAGGTCTGACCAGGGTGCTGATGACATCAAGCCATGACCCGGACTTCAAATCCGAACGGGATCAGGGCCAGGCGGGTCATTTTCAAATGCTGGGCTGCAAGCGGCAGACCAATAATCGTGATGGCGAATACCAGTGCCATGACCAGGTGAAATATCGCCAGTTCCAGGCCAGGCAGAATAATCCAGATGATATTCATGATTACAGCCACGGCGCCGCTGGGCGGCTCCTTCTCACGAATTTCGCGCCCGAACGGGGCCACGGCCAGCCCGGCCAGCTTGAAACACTGGATGCCGAACGGAATACCGATGATCGTGATACACAACAGGATGGCGCCCAGGAAGTAGGCGAGTACGACGATAAAGCCGCCAAAGACGAGCCAGATGATGTTCAGAAGAAGGTTCATGGACCTATATTATCGGGGCTTCGCAACAAATCCTAGCAGCACCGGATTTTTGGCGCCGGTAATGTTCCTGGTGTCCAGCGGCTGTCCGGCCAGGCGTTCTCGCGCCAGCCAGGCAAATAGCACAGCTTCTACCCAGTCGGGATCCAACCCGAAATCGGCGGTTGATTTGACTGCAATGCCGGGCAATTGATTCTGCAGGCGCAGACACAGGTCAGAGTTATGCGCGCCACCGCCGCAGACCAACACGTCATTTGGTGCGTGCGGGCGAATCTCATCTGCGACCGTCACCGCAGTCAGTTCCGCCAGGGTTGCCTGCACATCTGCCGGATCTGAAGGTGCTTTCCCCGATCCTTTCGGCCTGAAATTCCGCAGCCACGATAAATTGAAATACTCGACCCCGGTACTTTTTGGCGCCGGCTTGTGGAAGTAGGGATCGGCGAGCATTTCCTGCAGAAGGCTGGACATTTTCCGGCCGCTGGCGGCCCAGTTACCATCCCTGTCAAAGGGCTCATGGCGGTGTTCCTGAATCCAGGCATCCAGCAGGCAGTTTGCAGGGCCCGTGTCATACCCCGAAACCTGTCCGGCCTGATCGATGACCGAGATGTTTGCGATGCCGCCCAGGTTGACCACGATTCGGCAAGCGGGGCCCGGCCCGGAATCCGGGAGGAACAATGCCCGGTGGAGTAACGGTGCCAGGGGGGCTCCCTGTCCCCCGGCTTCGATGTCGGCACGCCGGAAATCACCGACCGTGTCGATGCCGGTCAGTTCGGCGATTAGCTGTGGGTTACCCAGTTGGATAGATTCCGGCCGGGGACCGTCCGGATCGTGCCAGACGGTTTGGCCGTGCGAGCCAATGGCCTGGATCTCCTGGGCGGGAATACCGGCTTTTTTAAGTAATTGGTGAACCGTTGCAGAAAACTGTTCGGCGAGTTGCTGGTCCAGTTCCGCCAAAATGTCATCTTCCGGCCGCTGGCCCGCGAGAACGGCTTGCTGAAGTTTCGCCGCCAGCCCGGGCGGGTAGGGGGCACAGAGTGCTGCATGGATTTTTGGCTGGCCCTGTTCAAAACTGACCATTGCTGCATCGACCCCGTCCCGGCTGGTGCCGGATATCATGCCGATGAAGAGTTCCGGGTTCACTCCGTGCTCGCGTAAAGCGATGCCGATTCCATCCGGCTCAGCTGCGTCAGCATGGGTGCGGATTGTCGTTGGAATGAGGTCAGCAACTGGCCCTGTAGTGGTTCCACCTTGGGCAGGGGAACGGTCCTGGGGTTGCGGTGTACGCCGTTAACGACAAATTCATAGTGCAGGTGGGGGCCTGTTGCCAGCCCGGTGGAGCCCACGTAGCCAATGGTCTGACCCTGCTTCACCTTCTGGCCCCTCTTCACCGCCCGGTTGGTGAAGTGCAGGTATTTGGTTTCAATGCTGTTGGCGTGTTTAACAAAAACATGATGGCCATTGGCATTTGAGTAGGCGGAGCGGGTAACGGTCCCGGCGCCGGCGGAATATACCGGCGTGCCGCGCGGTGCGTAATAATCGATGCCGTTATGTGGTCTGATCCGCTTCAGCACCGGGTGCATGCGGCGCGGGTTGAAACCCGAGCTGATGTAGGAGAAGTTCAGCGGAGCGCGCAGAAAGGCCTTGCGCATATTACGCCCATCCGGGGCGAAATATCCGGCGACGCCGCCTTCTTCGAAGTAAATTGCCTGGAAGCGTTCGCCCTGGTTAATAAATGTCGCGGCAAGGATATTTCCGTCGCGCAGGAACTCACCGTCACGGTAGAGTTTTTCATACACCAGCATGAATCGATCGCCTTTGCGAATATCCAGGATAAAGTCGATGTCCCAACCGAAAATATTGGCCAGTTTCATCACCATGGCGTCGCTCAGGCCTGCCGCCTTACCGGCAAGGAACAATGAAGACTGGATCTCCCCTTCCGCCTCGGCTACTTCCGAAAAAATATCGCGCTGCTGGATCTCGGTATTCAGTCCGCCACCTTCCTGGCGGACCAGCAGGTAACGGGCCTCGTCCAGCGCATAACGCATCTGGAAGGATTCACCGTTTGCATCAGCCCGAAAATCAAAGATATCGCCTGGACGGATCCGGGTCAGGCGCTTAGTGTCCTTATTCAGTGCGACGATTTCCTGTAGCAAGGCAATTGAAAGACCTTGCTTCCTGAAGATGGCATCAAGGGTCTGGCCAGGCTTTACCGTCACGCTGGCCCAGCCGTTGCCCTCAGTGGCTGCCGTAGAACTGATCTGCCCGCCTTCGCTGCCTTCTTCGGGGTCAGGTGCGGATCCGGCATCCCGGCTGGGCAACGGGATATCAATAACATCGGGGCGGCTGACCTGCTCTGTCTCGCCGGTAGTTTCGAACAAGCCCAGCAGGATTCCGGTCACAATCAGGGTGACTCCAAAGACGACGAGCTTGCGACGGGTCAGCCAATGAGAGTCGTCATGAATTTTCTGACGGATTTTAGTTATGAAGCCAGGTTTTCCCATGACTAATTATGACCACGCTTTTTTGTACAGGTTCGGGCGTGCCTACCTTACTGACAGGCCGCAATTGGGTCAATCTTTGTTGTAAAATATTGGATTAGTTGATGGGAACCGGCATGACAGATTCAAAAGAAGCGCTGGCGCTGATTGCCCGCGGTACCGATGAGATCACCAAACTCGAAGAACTCAAGGAGCGACTCAAGCTTGACCGCCCCCTGCGCGTGAAAGTAGGTTTCGATCCCACCGCTCCGGACCTGCACATCGGCCATACGGTGATCATCAATAAAATGCGCCAGTTCCAGGACCTCGGCCATACGGTGATTTTCCTGATTGGGGATTTCACCGGCATGATTGGCGACCCCACCGGCAAGAACGTCACGCGCAAGGCGCTTTCACCCGAGCAGGTCAAGGAAAACGCTGAAACCTATGCCAGCCAGGTATTCAAGATCCTGGACCCTGAGAAAACAGAAATCCGTTTCAACTCTGAATGGCTGAGTGCACTGGGCGCCGAGGGCATGATCCGCCTGGCAGCAAAATACACGGTCGCACGGATGCTTGAACGGGATGACTTCGAGTCCCGTTACCGTACCAACCAGCCCATTGCGATCCATGAATTCCTGTACCCGCTGGCCCAGGGCTACGATTCAGTTGCGCTGGAATGTGACGTGGAAATGGGCGGCACCGACCAGAAATTCAATCTCCACGTCGGGCGCCATCTGCAGCAGCATTACAAGCAGGCTCCGCAGGTGATCATTACTCTACCCCTGCTCGAAGGCCTCGATGGTGTGCAAAAAATGTCGAAGTCGCTGAATAATTATGTCGGTATAACGGAGGCGCCGGGGGAAATGTTCGGCAAGCTGATGTCGATTTCTGATGAGTTGATGTGGCGTTATTTCGACCTGCTCAGCTTCCGCAGCAACGAAGAACTGTCGGACCTGAAGGCAGATGCAGTGGGCGGGCGTAACCCGCGGGACATCAAGTTCCTGTTATGTGAAGAGATCATTGAGCGATTCCACAGCGCTGAGGCGGCAGTGGCGGCCCGGGAAGAGTTCATTGCACGTTTCCAGCGCGGCCAGATGCCCGATGAGATCCCTGAAAAGGTCCTGGAAACGCACGGTGAAGGCATTGGCATTGCGGCTGCGCTAAGCCAGTGTGGCCTGACTTCGAGTAACTCGGAAGCCTTCCGGATGATCCAGCAGGGGGGTGTGAAAATTGACGGTGAGAAGATTTCCGACCGCACCTTGAAACTGGCGCCCGGATTCGCCGGTATCCTGCAGGTAGGAAAGCGCAAGTTCTGCAACGCCACGGTCGTATGAACCAGTTATCAGATATCGATTGGGAGAACTGGCAGGCGAAGGACCCGGCGACCCTGGTATTCGTGTTCCGTGATAATGAAATATTGCTGATCAATAAGAAAACCGGCCTGGGAAAGGGCAAGGTGAATGGGCCGGGGGGGAAAGTGGATCCCGGTGAAACACCTGAGGTCGCGGCAATCAGGGAGTGCCAGGAAGAGCTTCATATAACGGTCAAAAACCTGGAGTATTGTGGCGAGCACCGGTTTCAGTTTGTCGATGGGTATTCGATCCATGTATGGGTTTACCGCACGCGCGATTTTGAGGGTGTGCCGACCGAAACCAGAGAAGCGGACCCCTTGTGGACCCGCATCGACCAGATCCCCTTCGAGCGGATGTGGGAGGACGACAAGCACTGGTTGCCAATGCTGGTTCGGGGTGAGCGGTTCCAGACACGATGGATTTTTGATGGCGACCACATGGTCGATTACGAAATTAAGACGGATGGGCAAATGGATGCCTGGGGTGAATTGTAATGAATATTGGAACAGTTTTTGGCGTGTTGGCTGTGTCTGTGATGGCGGCTCAAACGGTTGACGCTGAAGTAAAGAAGCCAGACCTGGCATCATCGGCCAACATGATCGCCCAGAAGTACATGCTGGTCGATACACATATTGATGTGCCTTACCGGCTTGAAGAAAAATGGGAGGACGTTACCGAGGCTACTGCGGATGGTGATTTCGATTACCCCAGGGCCCGCAAGGGTGGATTGAACGTTCCGTTCATGTCCATTTATACGCCGCCAGAGGCGGAAGAGGCGGGTGACAGTTACGCCATTGCAAACCAACTGATTGACCGGGTGGAAGCGTTGGTCGGGCGGGCACCGAAAAAGTTTGCCGTGGTAAAAACGAGCAAGCAGGCCGAGAAAGCCATGAAGTCGGGCCTGATCGGCCTGGCGATGGGTATGGAAAATGGTTCACCACTGGACGGTAATCTCGAAAATGTTGCCTTTTTCAAGCAGCGTGGCATCAGCTACATCACGCTGACACACGGCTTGAGTAATCATATTTCCGACTCTTCCTACGATGAAGAACATCAGTGGAATGGCCTTAGCCCGTTCGGTAAGGAAGTGGTTGCCGAGATGAATCGCCAGGGCATCATGATCGATATTTCGCACGTTTCTGACGATGCATTCTGGCAGGTTATGGTGCTTTCAGAGGTTCCGGTTATTGCTTCACACTCTTCGGCGCGCCACTTCACACCAGGTTGGGAGCGCAACATGAGTGACGAAATGATCAAGGCGCTGGCGAAAAACGGAGGTGTTATCCAGATCAATTTCGGCTCCAGCTTCCTGACCGAGGCGGCGATGAACTGGTACGAGGAAATGGACACCAGGCGCGACGCTTTCCTGGCCGAGCAAGGGCTGGCGGAAGACAGCGAAGAGGCCTCGGCTTTTGGCGACAGCTACCGGCTGGAAAATCCCCTGCCTTTTGCCACGATGGATGAGGTTGTAGCTCATTTTCAGCATGTTATTGAGATGGTGGGGATCGAGCACGTTGGAATTGGTTCGGATTTTGATGGGGTGGGCGACAGCCTGCCACTGGGGCTGAAGGAAGTAGCGGACTATCCGAACCTGATCGAGGCATTGCTCCGGTTGGAGTACTCGATTGAAGATATCGCGGCCATTATGGGGGGTAACCTGATGCGGGTCTGGCGGGCGACAGAAGACTTCGCTGCACAAGAGGTTGCTGCAGTACAGGCCAATACGTCCGGATAGGGACCGCGTCGGCAGGAGCAGGTGTTGATGGAAGGGCTGGATTTTATCGTTGTTGGCCTGGCCGCTTTTTTTGCAGCCGGCCTGACAATGTATTCCGGCTTTGGATTGGGCACGTTGATGCTGCCGGTTTTCGCTTTATTTTTTCCGGTGGAGATGGCGGTTGTAGCCACCGCGCTGGTACACGGCGCGAACAACGTATTCAAGGTTTCTCTGCTTGGGCGCAACGCCGACCGCGAAGTCGTCCTCAAGTTTGGTCTGCCGGCGATCGTTGCGGCCATCCTGGGCGCGCTGGCGCTGGGTTGGCTGGCGCAGCTCGATACGGCCATGAGTGTCGAGGTTAATGAGGGAGTTGTATCCAGGGTGACGCCGCTCAAGTTGATCATTGGCTTCATGATGATCGGCTTTGCTTTATTTGAACTGCTGCCAAAATTCCGCAAACTTGAATTCGACCGGCGCTATCTGCCGCTGGGCGGCCTGCTGTCCGGGTTTTTTGGCGGGCTTTCCGGGCACCAGGGGGCACTTCGGTCGGCCTTCCTGGCGAAATCCGGGCTTAATACAGAACGCTTCGTCGGCAGTAATGCGGTGATTGGTTTCCTGGTGGACCTGACCCGGATTTCGGTTTACGTCGGTCTGTTTGCCTATGCAGGCGGTAAACTTGGCGACTTTGGCGGTTGGCCGCTGGTCATCACCGGCTCATTGGCGGCATTTTGCGGTGTGATGATGGGCAAACGATTCCTGCACAAAGTCACGATGAAAAGCGTACAGACGCTGGTAGGCGTCCTGCTATTTGGTGTGGGACTGGCCCTGGTCAGTGGCGTTATCTGAGGGTTTTTCCGGCCCCAGGATCTGCGAAATCAGCAGGTCCTTTTCACTCCACAGTCCACTCACCCAGGCTTCCATTTCTGCTCGAAACTCGCGGTCCTTCCTGAAGTTTCTTCCCAGTAACCCGGGCGGGATTTCCCGGCGTTCTGCCCTGACGATGATCTCGGAAATCTCTCCACTCAGCAATTGCCAGAACGTTGGGGCGACGCCAGTATCCCTGATCTGCGGATAGACGATGGTTACATCGATCAAGGCGTCGAGTTCGTTTTCAAGCGCATAAAGGACTTGTCCCAGCCCGCCAATCCGAGGCTTCAGAAGGTTCTGATAAGGGCTACCGTACTTATCCCTCTTTGCCACGGTAAATCGGGTTCCTTCGGGAAAGTTGGTCATCGCTACCGGAATTGTCCTGAACTTCTCGCAAGCCTTGCGCGCATTTTCCAGGTCCTGCCCTTTGAGTCCCGGTTGCCTGGCCAGTTTTTCTTTGGAATGCCGGTGCATGAACGGCATGTCCAGCGCCCACCAGGCAGCACCCAGGAAGGGCACCCAGATCATCGTGCTTTTTATGAAAAACCGGAAAAATGGCAGGTGCTGGTTGAAAGCGCGTTGCAGGACCAGAACATCCACCCACGTTTGATGGTTGCTGCTTACCAGGTAGCAGCCCTCGCGGTTTAGCCCGTCGGGGATCTGGATGTCCCAGTGTGGATTTCGATACAGAGAAAAAATGGCGTTATTGATGGAGATCCATGCTTCCGCGATACCTCCCAGCAGGTGTCGCATGTGGCTTCTCAGTGACTCCATGGGTATCAGGAGCTTGACGATCGCCAGTAAGAATAAAACAAGCGTGAGCACGACCGTGTTGATTGTGATTGCCACCACGGCAATCGTCGCTTTAAGCGTTTTAACGAGCCTGGAGAAACTTATAATATGGAAAATTTCCTTGTGAAAATATTGCCAGCCGGTGTCAGGGCTGAGTGCGAATTATCTCACCCTCTTACCCGCGGGTCGAGTTTCGACCAGTAGTAACAGGCGGAATGATACTATATACAAAGTTTTTAACGTTCGGTCGTGAGAGGTCGTCATATGTTTCATGCAAACGGATTATTGCTAGGGGCCAGCCTGCTCTTGTTAGTCGCTTGCTCCCAGGGGGAAGGCGAAGTAACGCCGGTCGCCGAATCGGACAGCGTGCAATCGAAATCCTGGCGGGAAGAACAATTGCTGGCTGGGCAGGAGACCTATGAAGCGGCCTGTGCTTCCTGCCATGATAACGGCCAGGACGGAGCGCCGGCGATCGGCGACCGGGATGCCTGGTCAGACCGATCAGGCCTGTGGGTGGCCGTGCTGTCTGAGCATGCTAATGCAGGTTTTCTCGACATGCCTGAAAAGGGTGGACATGGCGAGCTGGACGAAGAAACGGTAATGGCAGCGGTGGAGTACATGCTGAACGTGACTTTTCCGGAAAAACCCCGCGACTAGCCCGGGGCTAATACCTGGCCAATCGCAAAGCAACTGGCTGGTTAATTTCCGCTGAGCAGTTTCCTTTCATCCAGCCCGATGCTGCGGGCAATGATCTCTTTCATGATCTCCGAGCTGCCCGCGTAGATTCGCGACACACGGGCATCCGTGAACATGTGGGAAATCCGGTACTCACTCATATAACCCGCGCCACCATGCAGTTGTACGCATGCATCCATGACGGACGATTCCAGCTCGGTGGCATGATACTTGGCTTCTGCCGCCAGGTCGGCACTCAATGCGCTGTCCAGGTGTAGCATGACGCACTGGTCGATGAACGTCTGGGCGGCATCCAGAGCAGTGCGCATTTCAGCCATTTTGAACCGGCTGTTCTGAAACGCCCCGATCGGTCTGCCAAACGCCTTGCGCTCCAGGATGTAGTCCATCGTGATATCGAAGGCAATCTGTCCATGCGCTACGGACTGGCAGGCGCTGATCAACCGTTCTTCGGTCAGAAAGTGCATCAGGTTGTAAAAGCCTTTTTCGGGGTCGCCGAGGACGTTTTCCGCCGGAACACGCACATTTTCAAAGAACAGTTCGGCCGTGTCCTGGGCCTTCAGGCCCATCTTGCTCAGATTACGGCCACGACTGAAACCCTCCATTCCCTCCTCGATCACGAACAGGCCGATTCCGTGGGGCTTGTCCGGTACGGTGCGGGCGGCAACCACAAAGGCGCCGCCGTTGATTCCGTTGGATATATAGGTCTTCGAACCGCTGATGATCCAGTCGTCACCGTCGCGGACCGCGCGGGATTTCAGGCCAGCGAGGTCGCTTCCTGCACCTGGCTCTGTCATGGCTACGCCCAGGATGGTCTCGCCGCTGATGCACTTGGGTAGCAGGCGTTCTTTCAGGGCTGCGCTACCCAGTTGCTCGATGTAAGGTCCCACCAGCCGGCTGTGCAGGGTCAGGAATAGAGAGAGGTCGCCATGGCGCATGGTTTCCTCGATCACGATCTGCTCAAAGCGGAAATCTTTGATACCCATGCCGCCGTATTTCTCATCGGCCCACATGCACAGCAGTCCCTGCTCGCCGGCCTTGAGAAAGGCATCTTTGTCGCAAATACCTGCTTCGCGCCAGCGCTCAACATGGGGTCCTACCTCGGCCTGCATAAACTTGCTGACCGAATCGCGGAACATTTCGTGATCTTCATCGAATATCAGACGTTTCATCATCCCGGCTCCTGCACAGTAAAGGGCTACTCAAGCGTAAAAGGGCTGGCTCTTGACCGCACGCTCACGCAACCATGAGGATACTTTGAATCGTTCGCCGTAGGCCTTTGCCATGCGGTCGCATTCGGCCACGAATTCGCGGACTCCCATCGTATCGATATAGGACAGCGTACCACCGGTGTAGGGTGGGAACCCCCAGCCGAAGATAGATCCGATATCGCCGTCCTCGGCGTGGGTGATGACGCCCTCTTCAAAGCAGCGCGCGGTTTCCAGAGCCTGGATGGCCAGGAAACGCTTCTTGAGTTCGCCGACGTCCGGCTGGTCTTCCCGTACTGGAAATTGCTCAGCGAGCCCGGTCCAGAGGTGCTTTTTCGCATCTTCCGGATAGTCGTAGAACCCTCTACCAAAGCGCTTGCCCTTGCGGTCCAGGACCTCGACCATTTTCTGGATGACTTCCTGGCTGTGGTCGGCCGGGAATTCGAGTCCCAGGGCGGCTGCCGTTTCCTTGCCTATCTTGTGGGCGAGTTCCAGCGTGACTTCATCGGTCACAGCCAGTGGGCCGACCGGCATACCCGCCATTTTTCCGGCGTTCTCGATCAGTGCCGGCTTGACGCCCTCGGCCAGCATGGTGATACCTTCGGCCGTGAATGTGCTGAACACCCTGCTGGTGTAGAAACCACGGCTGTCGTTGACCACGATGGGTGTTTTACGGATTTGCTGGATGTAGTCCAGGCTGCGCGCGATTGCCTCGTCGTTGGTTTTTTCACCCAGGATGATCTCAACCAGGGGCATTTTGTCCACCGGCGAGAAGAAATGCAGGCCAATGAACTGTTCCGGGCGTTGCGATGCTTTCGCCAGTCCGGTGATCGGCAGCGTTGAGGTGTTGCTGGCGAAAATGCAGGTCTCCGGAACTACAGCCTCTGTTTTGGCAGTTACGTCCGCTTTGATCTCAACGCTCTCGAAGACCGCCTCGATGATCAGGTCGCAGCCCTGCAGGTCATGGTAACTGCTGGTGGCTGTGATCAGGCCGAGCAATGCAGCAGCTTTTTCTTCGCTTGAGTAACCGCGTTCGATGGCCTTTTTCAGCAATCCTTCGGAATAGCCCTTGCCACGGTCCGCAGCCTCCTGGTTGGTATCCAGCAATACCACCTCGATACCGACCCTGGCCGATACGTAGGCAATGCCTGCACCCATCATGCCGGCGCCGAGTACGCCCAGTTTTTTGACCCTGGTTTTCTCGATGCCTTCGGGCCGGCGGGCCAGCTTGTCTGCTTTGCCCTTGTTAACGAACAGGCTGCGCATCATGTTTCGCGCCACCGGGCCGGCCAGAAGTGCGCCAAAGTACTGCGATTCGATCTTCAGCCCGGCGTCAAAAGACGTGGCACAGCCCTCGAACATCGCAGACTGGGCCGAGATGGGGGCAGGGTAGTTGTGCTTGGTGGCCCTGGCCAGCAGTGCGTTTCCGCCCATGAAGGTCTGTGCGGTACCCGGGCTTGCGAGTCCGCCGTACGGAATCTTGAAGCCTTTTTTGTCCCAGGGCTGTTCCGGATCACCTTTTTCCAGTACCCATTGCCTGGCCCGCTCGACTACCTCGCAGGCCGGTGCAAGTTCGTGCACGAGCCCCATTTTCAAAGCCTGTTCAGGTTTCTGGTTCTTGCACTGCAGGATCATGGTCGCCGCATTGCGGAAACCAATCAGGCGAGGCGTACGCTGGGTGCCGCCGGCACCCGGCAGCAGGCCGATATTGACCTCGGGAAAGCCCAGGACGGCGCCTGTGTCAGTGGCCAGAACCCGGTAATGGCCGGCCAGGCAGACTTCCAGACCGCCACCCAGCGCCAGGCCATTAATCGCTACAGCAACGGGTTTACCGCAGGTTTCCATTTTGCGTAACGTGGCATTCAGCTGGTAGCTGAATTCAGCAGCTTCCTGGTGTGAGATACCCCGATCGTAAGCACTCACCATATCCTTGATATCGGCGCCGGCGATGAAGGCCTTTTTTGCCGAAGTGAGAACGATGCCTTTCACCGCATCATCTGCGGCTGCTTTTTCGGTCAGCGTGGAGAGATCTTCCATCAGTTCCGGTGTCAGGACGTTCATCGGCATGCCGGGCAGGTCGATGGTCAGGAGAGCGATGCCGTCCTGGTCGACGGCGTATTGAATTGTGTTGTTCATGTGGTTGTTCCTTCTATACGCGTTCGAGGATGGTGGCGGTGCCCATGCCGGCGCCGATGCAGAGCGTGACCAGTCCTGTCGACAGGTCGCGACGCTCCATTTCGTCCAGCAGGGTGCCCAGTACCATGGCGCCGGTGGCGCCCAGTGGATGGCCCATGGCGATGGCGCCGCCATTCACGTTGATCTTGTCATGCGGGATGTTCAGCAGCTTCATATACAGCAGAACCACCGAGGCGAAGGCTTCGTTGAGTTCGAACAGTTCGATGTCCGATGTATCCATGCCCGCGAGCTTCAGGGCTTTCAGCGACGCCGGCGCGGGACCGGTCAGCATGATGGTCGGCTCACTGCCAACGGAAGCAAAGGATCGAATGCGGGCGCGGGGCTTCAGCCCCATTTTTTCGCCGGCTTCGGCACTGCCGACCAGTACGGCTGCCGCGCCATCGACGATTCCGCTGGAATTTCCTGCGGTATGTACATGGTTGATTGCTTCAACTTCCGGGTACTTCT
>CAYUBS010000076.1:0-14444 GCA_964443145.1 uncultured Wenzhouxiangellaceae bacterium
GCGCTGCCATCGGCTGTGATCCAGTTGCGAAATTTTGCCGCGCTGCGTACAAAGTGGCCTTCGTGGCCTTTCGTGTCGTACCACTGGTCAACCCATTTTCCTTGAACTAAAAGTCCCATCTGTCATTTCCTCTTTGCAACCGGCCTTAAAACCGGTTGTGTTTGTAGTCGTCAAAAGCCTGCATGATTTCATCCTTCGTATTCATCACGAATGGACCGCCCCGGGCCACGGGTTCGTTCAGCGGCTGTGCAGAAACCAACAGGAATCGTGCACCGGCGGTTGTTTGCACCCGTATGCTGTCGCCCTCGCCCAGGATGCCCAGCATCCTGCGGTCCAGTGACGCAGCCTGTTCACCGGCTTCAAGCTCGCCGTCGATGACAAACAGGAAGCTATTGTCGCCAGCCCCAACGGACTGGGTGAACGACTGGCCAGCCGGTAGCGACACGTCAAGATAGGTCGGGTGAACAAAGCCGTTCTTTACCGCGCCGGTCGTTCCCGCATCGGTGGTTCCTGCAATGACCCTCACCTCGGTACCGTTTTCGCGTACCTCCAGAGGTGTGTCAGCGGGCGAAAACTCCTGGTAGGCCGGCTCCGTCATCTTGGCTCGGGCAGGCAGGTTCACCCACAGCTGAAAGCCCATCAACAGGCCGTTTTCCTGTTCCGGCATTTCCGAGTGAACAATGCCCTTACCGGCGGTCATCCATTGCACGCCGCCGGGTTCGATGACACCTTCATTGCCGGCGTTGTCTTTGTGCCGCATGCGCCCGGCCAGCAGGTAGGTCACGGTTTCAAAGCCTCGGTGTGGATGGCTGGGAAAGCCGCCGATGTAGTCCTGGGGCTGATCTGACTCAAAAGCATCCAGCAGCAGAAAGGGGTCAAGCATGTTGAGTTCCTGTGAGCCGATCACGCGGGTCATGCGCACACCGTCGCCGTCTGTGGCGGGCACGCCAGGGGTGGTTGCCACAACTTCTTTGACTGCATTTTGCGGGGCAGTCATGTTATTTCCCGCTGCGATTGTCGATAGACCATGGGCCGGCGCCAAGAGCAACCATCATCAGGAAGCCACCCGCCAGGCCCAGGTTTTTCATGAACATGACCATTTGTATCTGGTCGCCAAAATCGGCATGGAAAAGAACCGCCGACAGCAGGCTGAAACCCGCCAACAGGAAGGCCGCGATGCGCGTGTGCCAGCCCAGAATAATGGCCAGCCCGCCTAGCAATTCGATCGCGATAACAGCAGGCAGAAGTACGCCTGGGACACCCGCTGATTCCATGTAGGCCTGTGTGCCGGAAAAAGAGGCTAGCTTACTCAGACCCGACGTTACGAAAATCAGGGAAATGAGAAATCGTCCTGCGGGTGCTGCCAGTGATTGAAATAACTGCATGGTTTTCTCCTGTAATGATGTATTTGTTGAAAGCCATGTTAGTTGTTGTTGAAAACGCTAAAAACAGTAATAATTAGAAATTATCGTTCTGAAAAAGAGAACAATGAGTCAGTTTGAAGAAATGCGCAATTTTGTCCGGGTGGTTGAGGCCGGCAGTATCAGCAAGGCCGCTGAACAACTGGGTATAGCGAAATCAGGTGTCAGCCGTCGCCTGGTCGGACTTGAGGCGCGCCTGGGCGTGCGTTTATTAAACCGCACAACCCGCCGCTCGAGCCTGACCGAGGCAGGGCAGGCTTATTACCAGGGTGCAGTGAAGCTGTTGATGGATGTTTCGGAGCTGGATGCAGCTACGGCGGATACCGACGCGACGCTCGAAGGTGCTCTGCGCCTGGCCGTTCCACTGTCATTTGGCCTCTGTCATCTTTCACCGGCCATCGATGAGTTTATGCAAATGCATCCGGGACTGACCATTAACATTGATTTTTCGGACCGGCAGATTGATTTGGTGGAGCAGGGTGTCGACCTGGCCATCCGGATTGCGGATATGCGGGATTCGACGCTCCAGGCCCGGCGTATCTGCCCGATTCGCCTGCTGCTCTGCGCCAGTCCAGAATACCTGGAAAAACACGGAACCCCCCATGTTCCGGATGAGCTGAATGTGCACCGGATTCTGCAATATGACAGTGGGGGTGGCGGGGGACTTCAACTGGAAGACCGGCATGGCGGAGAGTATGTCGTGCCCACCAAACCGCAAATCGTGGCCAATAATGGTGACTTTCTGCGTGATATGGCCATGGCGGGTCATGGCATTATTCTGATGCCTTCGTTCATTGCCTGGCAGGCCATCGCGGCGGGTGACCTGGTCTCGATCATGCCGGATTACTGCCCGTCTCAGCTAAGTGCCTTTGCAGTCTATCCGCAAACCCTCTACCTGCCCCGTCGGGCACGTCTGTTCATCGATTTCCTGGCCGAGCGGTTCGGGGAAAACCCTTATTGGGACCAGTTCTCTTAATGCAGCTTATAATGGGGGTAATTGTGTCTTGGGAATTTGTTGAATGAAGCGTTTTTTGCTCGTTTTTGGCGCCAGCTTTTTGCTCGTGGTCACGGCGCCGGCCGGGGCCGGTGAACTCATTCGCGAGTTCTCAGGCAGCCGCAGCACCGAAACAGCCGAGTTCAATGTGAAATCACCCTGGTTGCTCGATTGGCGGGCCAACAGCGACTACCCGAGTTCGATGGGGATCGCAGTGACGCTGGCTTATGGCGGAACCGGTGTTCACGCCGGCAACCTGTTCAAGACAAAGCGACCAGGCAATGGATTGCGCCTGATCGAGGAAAGCGGGCGGTTCAAATTCAAGGTTGATGCAGCCATCGCTAACTGGACACTTAAGGTGATCCAGTTGACTCCCGATGAATTGGAACAGTACAAACCCAAGAAAGAACCTGATTACTAAGACGTGAAATCTCCCGTGTCCTTTTTCATCGAACTCAAGCGCCGCAACGTCGTCCGCATGGGCATGCTCTATGTGGTGGCCAGTTGGATGGTCCTGCAGATCGCAGATGTCATGTTCGAGCCACTCGGCGTGCCGGCCTGGGTCTTGCCTTTGTTCATGAGCCTGTTGGCCGTGGGTTTTCCTTTTGCCCTGGTGTTCTCCTGGATTTTTGAGCTGACCCCGGAAGGCATCAAGCGCGAAAGCGATATTGACCACGACGAGTCCATCGTCAGCGCCACGGGTCAGAGGATGAACGTGGTCATCGTCTTGCTGTTGGTCGTCGCGATCGGAGGGTTGGTTGCCGACCGGTTGATTCCGCGCAGTAGCGCGCCGGACGATACGGGCCCACAAAGCACGTCGGCGATAAAGGAGGCAGAGATAGACACGTCGATCGCCGTTCTGCCTTTCGTGAACATGAGTGGTGATCCTGACAATGAATACTTTTCCGACGGGCTTACCGAAGAATTGCTCAATTCCCTGGTGCGACTCGGTGGCTTGAAGGTCACCGGCAGAACGTCCTCTTTCGTCTTCAAGGACCAGAATCAGGACCTGCGGGAAGTCGGCCGGCTACTCAACGTGGCCAACGTACTTGAAGGCAGTGTGCGCAAGGCCGGGAACCGGGTGCGTATCACAGCGCAATTGATCAAAACCTCTGACGGTTACCACCTCTGGTCCGAGACTTTTGACCGGGAACTGGATGATATTTTCAGCATTCAGGCGGAAATTGCGGAGCAGGTAAGCCGCGCGTTGCAGGTAACTCTGCTCGGTCAAGAGGGGGAAGATGAGTCCATTGTTACTTCCGCCAGCCTCAATGCGAAAGCCTACGAAGAATACCTGCGGGGCCTGTACGTGTTGCAACACGAACCCGACAGCGAGCCGGGACTGGAAAAGGCCAAGGGCCATTTTAACAAGGCATTGGAGATTGACCCTGAATACATTGAGGCTTTTGCGGGCATGTTCTACGTTTGGGACCGGATCAACCGTAATGGTTTTGTTCCTTTCACCGAGTCAAGCGGGCAAATGGCGGCTTACCTCGGGAAGTTACAGAGCCTGGCTCCCGCCAGTGAGCAAGCCCTGGTGACTGCCAGCCGGTTTGCGATGGTCACCTATGAATATGAGAGGGCCGCCGTATACATTCAAGATGCCGTCTCGCGTTATCCGGGTAGCGCCGCGGTGCAGGCGACTTCCGCTGGCATAAGCATGTTAATGAAAGCAAAGCACCTGGTGGATGGAGCCCCCGAGAAAGCCGCACAAGCCAGGGAAAATGCGGGGAATGCAATCCGGGAGGCAAGGACGCTGGATCCATTGTCCCTGGAAAACCTGCGCAATCAGTCCAATATTCTTTATGGCGATGGAGATTGTGCCGGAGTGAAGCAAATGATGGAGCGGGCGCTCGAGCTGGATCAGGATCCTGGTCGATTTCGGGGCCTGATGGCCGGCTGTATCTACGTGCACGGTGACGACGCACAGCTGGCGTTGAGTTATGCGGAACAAGAATCGCTTAGCTTTTACCGCCAGACCATGATGGCTATCATTCTCGATTCGCTGGGCGATCGGTCAGCCGCACAGCAGCAGCTGGATGAAATGACTCTTGCCTATGGGGACAGCGCGTCTTACCAGTACGGCCAGGTTTATGCGCAGTGGGGAGAACCTGATAAAGCAATGGCCTGGCTGGAAACGGCGTTGGAAATTCATGACCCGGGGATTATCACTAGTGGTGCCGATCCTTTACTCAACCCGCTTCGCGAAAAGCCCAGGTTTAAAGAAATTCTGAAAGCGGCCGGATACGATTGAGGAGAACACATGAATCTTAAAGCAGCACTATTGGGTGGCGGTTCCTGGGGCACGACGGTTGCCTCACTGATCGCCCGCAACGCGCCGGTGACACTTTGGGCCCGCGATGAATCCACGGTTCACGAGATCAACACCGAGCACAGCAATACGAAATATCTGCCGGGTGCCCGCTTGAATTCCAAGCTGGTGGCAACCCAATCCATTGAGGAAGCAGTTGCACCCTGCGACGTCCTGGTCATGGGTGTGCCGTCCCAGCATTTCCGGGCTGTGCTCAAACAAGCCAGCGAGCACCTGCGGCCGTGGGTGCCGGTAATCAGCCTGACCAAGGGGCTGGAACTGAGCACTGGAATGCGCATGACCGAAGTGATTCAGGAAGAACTCCCCGGCCATCCGGTGGGCGTATTGACCGGCCCAAACCTGGCGCGGGAGATCATCGTGGGCCAGGCGGCAGCCAGCGTGATGGCGATGGAAGACGAGATCATCGTGCGCGAGTTGCAACAGCTCTTTCACAGCGGTTTGTTCCGGGTTTACACCAACACCGACCTGGTCGGCTGTGAACTGGGTGGCGTATTGAAGAACATCATCGCGATTGCGGTGGGAATGGGTGACGGCCAGGGTGCCGGTGACAATACACGTTCGGCGCTGATCACGCGTGGCCTGGCCGAAATCATCCGCCTGGGTGTAGCCATGGGCGGGCGTCCTGAAACGTTCGCGGGTCTGGCCGGAATGGGCGACCTGATCGCGACCTGCACCAGTGCGCAGAGCCGCAACCATCATGTTGGCGTTGAGCTGGGCAAGGGTCGTTCACTGGAAGAAATCATTGAGGAGATGGTAATGGTGGCCGAGGGTGTCAAAAGTGCTCCAGCGGTGATGGCGCTGGGTGAAAAGTACGGCGTTGAAATGCCGATCACACGGGATGTACTGTCGGTTTTAGAAGGTGAACGATCCGCGAAGCTGGCCTTCCATGGCTTGCTGAAGTCATCGGTCGGAGCGGAGTCTGAACCAGGATGACGATTATGAAGGCACACAAAGACTTGATCCGGGACATCGAAAACTCGCCCGAAGGTCCGCAAATAGGCGCCTTTTTTGATTTTGACGGCACGCTGATAGCAGGTTTCTCGGCCACGGTTTTTCTAAAGGAACAGATCAGGCGGGGCGACCTGGGGCCCTATCAACTGGTTGAGCTGATTTCTGCGGTTGCCCAGTTTTCGCTGGGCACCATGGGCTTTTCCGGCCTGATGACCTCCGCTGCACAGTTTATGCGCGGTGTCAGTGAAGCGGATTACATCTCGTTCGGCGAGAAGCTGTACGAACAGCAGATCGCCCGTAAGATTTACCCGGAGTCACGCGCCTTGGTGCAGGCGCACATGGCGCGCGGGCACACCGTGGCGGTCATTTCTTCGGCCACGCCTTACCAGGTTGAGCCGATGGCCCGCGATCTCGGTATCGAGCACATCATTTGCAGTCGTTACGAGGTCAAGGACGGTGCTTTTACCGGCAGCATTGAACGGCCCCTGTGTTTCGGCCCGGGCAAGGTGCTGGCGGCCGAAAGCCTGTCGCAGGAATTTGGCATCGATCTCGACGAGAGCTATTTCTACAGCGACAGCGACGACGACCTGGAGTTGCTGGAGCGTGTCGGCTATCCACAAGCGCTCAACCCCAATTCGAAACTGGCCGTGATCGCCGAAGAGCGGGGCTGGCCGGTGCGCCGGTTCAAGAGTCGTGGACAACCGCAGATCACCGATTTCCTGCGCTCTGTCGCCGCGACTGTTTCATTGATTCCTTCAGCGGCAGCCGGCCTGCCGATCTGGGCGTTGACCGGCTCCAAGAGCGAGGCGCGCAACTTTGCCACCTCCATATTTGCAGATATCAGCAGCGCGTTGATTGGTCTGAACCTGGTCGTCAGGGATGAATACAATTTGTGGGAGGGCCGCCCGGCGGTGTTTGTTTTCAATCACCAGAGCAAGGTTGATGTGGTCATCATGGCCCGCCTGTTGCGCAGAGACATTGCGGGTGTTGGAAAGAAAGAAATCAGGCATATGCCCTTCATCGGCAAAACACTCGAATTGGCCGGCACCATTTTCATCGACCGTGAAAACTCCTCCAGTGCGATCGAAGCCATGAAGCCGCTGGTTGACGCTATGCGAAACCAGGGTAAATCGGTTGCCATCGCGCCCGAGGGAACACGCTCGATCACACCCAAACTGGGCACATTCAAGAAGGGCCCATTCCACCTGGCTATCCAGGCAGGCGTGCCGGTTGTGCCGGTCGTGATCCATAACGCCGGAGACGTGGCTCCCAAGGGTGATTTCGTATTCCGCCCGGCCACGGTAGAAGTGGATGTCCTGCCACCTGTGGACACCAGTGATTGGCGCAGTGAGACCATCGAAGATCACGTTGCCGAAATCAGGGGCATGTTCCTGGAGGTCCTCGGGCAAGCTGAAGATGATGCTCCGCATGCCCTCCCCGCCCCCGCCAGACGGGCGCCGGCGAAAAAGAAGGCGATCCCAAAGAAAGCCGTGAAGAGGGCCGTGAAGAAGGTTGCGAAGAAAGCAGCGCGCAAGAAGACACCACCTAAGAAGGCAGCCTCAAAGAAAGCTGCGCCGAAAAAGACCCTGAAGAAGAAAGCGCTTAAAAAGAAAGCACTCAAGAAGAAGGCGCCCAGCGGTAGCGGCAGTTGAACCAGGCATTGCAGCAACTCGCCGGTGCCGGCAGTCAACATGACGGCCCCATACTTTTTCTGATCGATGGACGAAACCGCCTGGAAAGGCGGCTGCTCACCGAGTGCCTGGACTCGATTGACCCTGCAGCATCCATTGAACGTATTTTTCTGCCTGTATCGAAAGAAGTGCATGCGCTCGATCTGGTTGAGCTGACCGGGAAGCTGTCAGGCCCCCCGGAAACCCTGTTGGTGCCGGTACGGCTTGCCTGGTTGATGCCGGAGAGCGAAGACCAGAAGATCAAGCCGCTGGCACTGCGACACCTGGTGTTTGGCGACCCGCGCCATCCTGGAAATGCCAGGGGCCGGTGGATTCTTTTCCGCGACCCCAACCGCTCAGAATGCATTGCCGGGCAGCCAGCGACGATCGCCGAGCTCAAAGTTCGTTTCGCCGATCAACTCGGCTCCAGGGCACGCGATTCGATGGACGAATTTGCTGCGTTTGTCGCCCGCCAGGCCGGATTGGCCCTGGAAGTCGCTGAATGGGATTTGATCGGGCGCCGGTACAAGGCGCCACGCTTCGTCGCAGAGAGCCTGACCAGTAGCCCAAGGTTCAAGGCGGCACTGCTTCAGTTATCGGAGGAAACCGGCCGGCCACTGGAGGAGCTTCAGCAAACGTCTGCAGGCTATATGAAGGAACTGATTGCCGTGCCCAGTTCCCTGTTTATTGACCTGCGCGCCCGTTTCGATAATTGGGTGATGAGACTGAGCTACGACGGTCACGTCGAACTCAGAGAGGAAGACCTGGAACGAGTACGTAACATCGTTCAACAATATCCGTCGATGTTGCTGTGGACGCATAAGACGTACATTGACAGCATTGCATTGACGGCGCCCTTATTTGAGAACGACTTCCGGATGCTGCACATTTTTGCCGGCATCAACATGAGTTTCGCTGGCCTGGGGCTGCTGATGCGCCGCTCGGGCGGCATTTTTATCCGGCGAAAATTTCAGGACAGCGTCTTGTACAAGCTTGTCTTGCGCCATTACATCGGCTACCTGCTGGAAAAGCGCTTTCCGATGACCTGGGCGTTTGAAGGAACCCGTTCGCGCACCGGTAAATTGATGCCGCCGCGTCTCGGTCTGCTGAAGTATGTCCTCGAAGCAGCTCATACAACCGATGCCCGGGATATCCACATCATTCCGGTTGCTGTCAGTTATGACCTGATGCGGGACGTAGAGGACTATGCCAGCGAGCAGACCGGCAAGGTCAAAAAGCCGGAATCGCTCAAATGGTTTATCGGCTACCTGTCGAGCCTGCGCCGGCCCATGGGCCGGATCTACCTGGATTTCGGGCAATCGGTGGTGCTGGAGCAAGCGCCGGAACCCGACGACATGATGGCCCTGCCAAAGATCGCTTTTGAAGTTGCCGTGCAGGCCAACAAGGTGACGCCCATCACGCTGCCCGCCGTGGCTAGCATGGTGTTGCTGGGTGCAGCTCCGCGGGCACTGACGATCGAGGAAATCCAGTCTGAAATCCTGTCGATTATTGGTTGGGCCCATGCCAGGGGAATACGTCTGACCAGTGATTTTCAACCCAAGCGCCTGGCCCATGTCCGCGACCTGGCCGAAGCGATGCTCGGAATCGGCCTGTTAATCCGTTACGACGAGGGTACCGACACGGTGTTTGGGATCGAGCCTGACCAGCACCCGATGGCCAGTTATTACCGCAATACCATCATCCATCATTTCGTCAACAAGGCGATCCTTGAAGTGGCACTGCTCAGTGCCAGCGACGCTCCGGTGGGTGAAACGGAAAATGCGTTCTGGAAAGAAACACTAAGGTTGCGCAACTTTTTCAAGTTTGAGTTTTTCTATCCGAATAAGAAAAAGTTCAAGAAGCAATTGAGGGCCGAGCTTGAGCGCTCTGATCCTGACTGGCAGGCGCATCTGCAGGCGGGTGGCCAGGAGACGCTGCTGATGCTGACGGGCATGCAGCCGTTGCTGGCGCACGCCACACTGCTGCCTTATGTTGAAGCCTACAGCGTTGTTTTTGACCTCCTCGCCAGGTTGCCCGCCGAAGCCAGTCTGGCTGAGGACGAGTGCGTGGCCCAGGCTCTGAAAGTGGGCAAGCAGGCGTACCTGCAAAGGCGAATCACCAGCGAGGCTTCTATTGGCAAGATGTTATTCCAGAACGGGTATAAACTGGGCGGGAACCTTGAGCTTACTGAAGGCGGAGGCGACGACCTTTCCGGGCGGCGAATCCGGATGCTGCGCGACTTCAAGGAATTGTCGAGAAACCTCGAAAGAATACGGTTGATGGCCCTGTCGGGTCACGGTGAATGATGATGCAACAACTTAGTCCACAAGATGCTCAGTTCCTCTATATCGAAACGGGTAACAACCTGACCCACGTGATGGGGGTTAATATCTTCGACCCGTCTACTGCACCCGGGGGAAAGGTCCGGTTCAAGGACATCATCGAGCACGTTGAAAGCAGGCTTGAGTATTCACGGGTATTCAAACGCCGGTTGATGCGCCTTCCTTATGATTTCGATTATCCCTATTGGGTGGAAGACGAGTTTTTTGACGTTGAGCACCACATGTTCCACAGCCGCCTGCCCGAACCGGGCGACTGGCGGCAATTCTGTATCCACCTGGCACGCCATTTCAGCCGGCCGATGGATATGAACCGTCCACTCTGGGATATGTACGTCATCGAGGGGCTCGATCGCATAGATGGCATACCCAAGGGTTCATATGCGATTGCCACGCGCGTTCATCACTCGGCGATCGACGGGGCATCGGCCATGCATTTCTTCAGCGCCCTGTCTGATATTGATCCCAAAGGTACCCCGGCAATTGAGCTGCAACCGGTTACCGGCGACCTGGCGGGCTCACCTTCTACCATCAAGGTGCTGAACCGGGCCCTGGTCAGTAATATCCAGTCTCCGGTCAAAATGGCGAGCACTCTGTTGCGGTTCTCACCGGCGATATTCGACACCTTGCGTAAAAGCCTGGGTTCCGATGCCGTTAAGAGTAAGAGGGTGCCCCAGACCCGCTTCAACCAGGCCGTCTCACCGCACAAAATGTTCGATGCCACGAACTTCAGTCTGCAGGACATGAAGCGAATCAAGGATGCTGTTGAGGGCTCTACCATCAATGACGTGGTGCTGGCTATCTGCAGTGGCGCCTTGCGTAGCTACCTGGAGTTTCACGGGGAGTTGCCCGAAGACCCCATGGTGGCGATTGCACCGGTTAACGCCCGGCGCGGCCGGGGTGACGCCGAAACGCCCGGCAACAACATCAGCGCCATGTCGGTGGCTATACCCACCAACGTGGCAGACCCGCTGGAGCGTCTACAGACCATTCGCGACACGACCCGGCGGACCAAGGCGGCCAAGTCTGGAATATCGGCGCGCCTGATGACGGATCTGTCCAAGCACGTGCCGGCCGCGACCATGGCCGGCGTGGCCCGCCTGGTTGCCGGTGGGCGGTTCACTTCCCGCCTGTGCAACCTGTTCGTTTCAAATGTTCCGGGCCCGCAGGTTCCGCTGTACATGGCCGGTGCCAAGTTGTTGCATACCTATGCTATGGCGCCGCTGGCTGATGGAATGGGCCTGTTCATCGCGACACCCAGTTACAACGGTGAAATGACCTTCAGTATCATTTCTGCGCGTGAAATCATGCCGGATATCGAGTTTTTCAGGGAGTGCCTGGAGGCCTCCTTCGCAGAGTTGCTGGAAGCCGTTTAAACGCTGGCGGATGGGTCGGTAGGAGGCTCGATGGAATACAAAGATTATTACGAGGTCATGGGTGTCAAAAAAGACGCCACGCAGGACGAGATCAAACGTTCTTACCGCAAGCTGGCGCGCAAGTACCATCCCGATGTCAGCAAAGAGGCCGGTGCCGAGGCGAAATTCAAAGAGGTTGGCGAAGCCTACGAAGTCCTGAAGGATCCTGAAAAGCGGGCCTCTTACGACCAGCTTGGCTCGCAATGGCAGGCCGGACAGGACTTCCATCCACCACCGGGCCCGGAAACTGGTTTTGATTTCAGAGGCGATGGCGCCGGTGCGGGCGGTCCTGACATGGGTGGCTTCAGTGATTTCTTCGAGTCCCTGTATGGCAGGGGCTATCAAGCGGGTGGCCAACAGACTGCTTCAGGCAGGGGGTTTCAGATGCGCGGTGAGGACCACCATGCGAAGGTGATGGTTGATCTTGTGGACAGCTACAAGGGTGCCACACGATCGATCACATTACAGGTCTCCGGTCTGGATGAAAGCGGCCGCGTAGTCGCCCGTCCGCGCACCCTGAATGTGAAAATCCCCAGGGGAATCCGGCGTGGGCAGCAGATCCGCCTGGCCGGGCAGGGTGCAGCCGGTCACGGTGGTGGCGAGGCGGGAGATCTCTACCTCGAAGTGGATTTCAACCTGCATAAACACTACAGAGTGGAAGGCGCCGATGTTTACATGGAGTTGCCACTGGCTCCGTGGGAAGCGGCACTTGGATCCAGCGTGAAGGTACCGACGCCCGCCGGAGCCATCGATTTGAAAATTCCGGCGGGTTCGCAACCCGGAAAAAAACTCAGGCTCAAAGGGCGCGGAATTCCGGCGCGTCAGCCCGGCGATTTGTATGTTGAACTGCAGATTGCATTGCCGCCCGCTGAAAATGAGCAACAACGCCAGGTTTACGAAGATATGAAGCAGACCTTTTCTTTCAACCCGCGCGCAGGAATGGAGGCATAAGTCATGGCAGAGTACGAAACACTACGTGGCCAACTGATCGGAGACGATACCTTTATCTCGGTGGACGAACTGTGCCGGCACTGTACCGTGGAGGTTGAGCAAGTGATTACCTTCGTGCAGGAGGGCATCGTCGATCCGGCTGATGACGTGGTCAGGCCGGAACGGGCCGATGGCTGGCAATTTCACATCAGTTGCGTCAGGCGGATCAGGACGGCCGTCCATCTACAGCGCGATCTGGGTGTGAACCTGGCAGGCGCAGCCCTGGCACTGGAATTACTGGACCGGATCGCCGAACTCGAGACCCGATAAAACAGGAACACGCACGTGGCCCCCAAATCCTATGCCCGCCTGGCGGTTGATATCGGTGGCACCTTCACCGACGTGGTACTGGAATTGCCCGGGGGCGGCCGCGTCACCACCAAGCTACTGACCACTTATGCGCACCCGGGTGAGGCCGTTATCAACGGTATAGACCAGGTGTTGCAACGGGCTGGAATCGAGCCTTCCGCAGTTGGTCTGATTATTCATGGCACGACACTGGCAACCAATGCGTTGATCGAGCGCAGTGGTGCGGTGACGGCCCTGCTGACCACGCAAGGGCACCGCGACGCGCTGGAAATGGCGCATGAAGACCGGTTCGAGCAATACGACGTGATGATAGACCGGCCGCGGCCGCTGGTGCCACGCTACCTGCGCCTGCCGGTGCGGGAGCGCCTGGATCGAAACGGGCGTGTGCTGGTACCGCTGGACGAAGCCTCGGTAGAGGCGGCCTTTCCAGTGCTCGATGAGCACGGTGTCGAAAGCGTGGCTATCGGCTATCTCCACGCCTTTGTAAATCCGGAACATGAGCAGCGTACGGCCGAATTGCTGCAGGCAGCGCGGCCGGACCTCTCCATTACCCTGGCGTCAGAAGTCTGTCCGGAAATCCGTGAGTTCGAGAGATTGTCCACAGCCTGCGCCAATGCTTACGTACGGCCGTTGATGGCGCGCTATTTGCAGCGCCTGGCGGGTGAGCTAAAGGGGCTTGGATTCAACTGCCCCTTCCTGTTGATGACTTCGGGCGGTGGCCTGACCACGCTGGAAACCGCAGCCCGGTTCCCGATCCGGTTGGTCGAGTCCGGCCCGGCCGGCGGCGCGATCATGGCACGCCGGGTCGCACAACAGGCCGGCCTCGACCGGGTGCTTTCCTTCGATATGGGCGGCACCACGGCCAAGCTTTGCCTGATCGATGATTACGAGCCGCTAACTTCACGCAGCTTTGAAGTTGATCGGGTCTATCGTTTCAAGAAGGGCAGCGGGCTTCCGGTCCGAATCCCGGTGATAGAAATGGTCGAAATCGGTGCGGGTGGTGGCTCGATCGCACAGGTCGACAAGCTTGAGCGGATCCAGGTCGGGCCTGAGAGCGCGGGATCAGAGCCTGGTCCGGCCGCGTATGGCCGTGGCGGGACCCGGCCGGCCGTGACTGATGCGGATGTACGTCTCGGACGAATTGTCCCTGAAACCTTTGCCGGAGGGGCTTTTGAGCTGGACAGCATGGCTGCAGAAAAGGCTTTACTCGAAGGGGTGGCCGGCCCACTGGGGCTGAACGCCGATACCGCAGCGTTCGGCATCAGTGAGGTGGTTGATGAAAACATGGCAGCGGCTGCCCGGGCCCACGCCGCAGAGTTTGGTATGGACCTGGCCCGGCGTGACATGGTGGCCTTTGGCGGCGCAGCTCCGCTGCATGCTGCCCGCCTCGGTGAAAAACTGGGCGTGAACCGAATTATCGTGCCGGCCGAGGCGGGGGTTGGATCCGCGGTCGGATTCCTGTTGGCACCGGTGGCCTACGAAGTGGTTCGCAGCCGCCACCAGGTTCTTTCGGCCCTGCAACCGGGCATCATCAACACCCTGATGGAAGAGATGCACAACGAATCCCTGGCGGTGGTGAGGCAGGGGACCGCACAAACGGACCTGGAAGAAACGAGACATGCTTACATGCGCTACGTGGGCCAGGGGCATGAGATTCCGGTCAGCCTGCCGGTTGAAACCTACGGTGACCAACACGCAGATGTTTTTCAGGCCTCTTTCGAAGCTGTATACAGACAGCTGTACGGGCGGGTCATTGGTGGAGTGGATATCGAGGTGCTGAGCTGGACCTTGACCATCAGCGCGCCATCTGAAGACTTGCCTGAGCCGTCTTCAGTCCACGTGGAGAGGCGCCCGCAGCCAGCCGTATCCCATACACAAGCACTGTTCGACCCGACCCTTGAAATGCAGGTCACTGCCCGGGTCTATCTGCGGGATCTTCTGCAACCCGGAGACACTTTACAGGGGCCTGCGCTGATCACTGAAAACCAGACAACCACCGTGGTGACCTCCAACTACGATGTCG
>CAYUBS010000077.1:0-14275 GCA_964443145.1 uncultured Wenzhouxiangellaceae bacterium
TGCCTGAGCTACCGAGCGACCAGGGATGGCTTGAGCGTGTCCTGCAATCGGGCCCCCAACTTCGCGCAGGGCCCGGTGTGCTACCTATCGGGCGCGCCAGTGGCGAAACTGCATGCCGGCTTTGGTTGAGTAGCCTACTGCGCGGCTGCTGATTCGGCCGTTGGCGTCGATTACGTAGTAGGTGGGAAAGGCCCGGACTGACCAGTCTGAGGCCGTTGCCGGGTTACCCATCAGTACCGGCAGGGAAACGCCGGCATTGTCGATGAACTGCTGTACCTCTGCTGCGTCCTGGTAGTCCAGAGCGACAACCGTTGCCCAGGCTACCTTGCGCTCGGTGACCAGCTCATCGAGGTTTCCGATACTGGTTTTGCAGTAGAAACACCAGGGTGCGAAGAAGTAAACGATGCCCGGCTTCCCGCTTGTCACTGCCGGGCGAATTCCTGTGCCATCCAGCAAGGCCAGAATGGTCTCAGGAGCCGGCTCATCGACTGGGAGATTTCGGGTTTGCCATGTATGGACGGCAAAGAACACGGCGCTGATCAGCAAGACGTCAAAGGCGAGCGACCACCAGAAACGTTTACGAAATCTCTGCCACTGGTCTTTTAGCTTGTTCAGAGCGGCTCGCCCCAGAGCAGTTGGTCCAGCGCGCCCTGGTAACCAAAGCGATCCAGGTCGATTTTTCCCTTGATGAACACGACACCTTCGCGCTCCAGCCGTTCTTTCTGTTCCAGGAAACCGGGGCTGTCTGCGGGAATTGAGATTTTACCCTGGGAGTTGACGACGCGGTGCCAGGGCAACTCCATGCCCCGCGGTGCCCGTCGCATTGCCTGGCTGACCCGGCGCGCGGCCCGGCTCATTCCGGCCAGGCGTGCCACTTCGCCATAAGTCAGCACATGGCCCCGGGGAATGCCCTGCACCACCTGCCACACGGATTTGACCCAGGAGTCAAAGTCCGATTTTGTGGTAAGAGAGCCTGTAATGTTTTGTTGATTCACGTTGAGCCGATTTCGGTGCAAACTATAGGTTAGAATTTTACACGAGGTACACGCTAAATGACCGCCAAAGCCGACACCCGCTTTCGCCGATTGAAAGAAAAAGGCAGCCACGAGCTGCAATTAGCCCGCGACATCATCGACGAAGCGCTGATCTGTCATGTAGGTTTCACCGTTGAGGAACAACCCTACGTGATCCCGATGTCCCTGGGACGGGATGGAGACAGCATCCTTGTGCACGGCTCAGTGGCCAGCCGCCTGATGAAGAACCTCGGGGACGGACTGCCCTGCTGCCTGACCATCACCCACCTGGATGGTTTGGTGATGGCCCGCTCTGCCTTCAATTCTTCGATGAATTACCGATCCCTGATGGTGTTTGGCACTGCGAGACTCGTCTCTGATCCGAAAGAAAAAAAGCGCGGTTTCGATATCCTTGTGGAGCACCTGCTACCCGGGCGACTGGCTGAATTACGTGATTCAACCCGCAAGGAAATAAATGCCACTACTTTATTGTCATTGCCGCTGGAGACCTTTAGCATCAAGGTTGGCGAAGGCCCTCCTGACGATGCCAAAGCCGACATGGGCACAACGGTATGGGCCGGCGTAATACCACTGAAATTGAAAGCCGGTAAACCACAACCATCGCCCGACTTGAAAGACGGAATTACCCTGCCTGCTTACCTTGAGGGACAGAACGATAAATAACCAACCCACCCTGCAGTACGATTCGATCATTATTGGCGCCGGGCACAATGGCCTGGTGTGCGCCACCTACCTCGCGAAAGCGGGACAAAAAGTCTTGTTGCTCGAGTCGGGACCTGAAGCCGGAGGGCTCGCCAGGAGCCGGGAGTTTCATCCCGGGTTCAGGTCTCCGGTCGCGCATTCAATAAACCATTTCCCGGAAAAAATCTTCAAAGACCTGGGGCTGGCCGGACATGGCCTGGCATTGCAATCCGAAGCGATGCCGCTCACCGGTCTGTCGCCCGATGGCAACCATGTACGCATCGAGGGCGCCACGCTGACTGGCGCAGGTGACCCGGACCTGCAAGCCTGGCCCGAGTATCTCAGACTGATGGAGAAGTTCGCAGCGGTACTGGAACCATTTTGGCTCAAGACCATGCCTCGCATTGCTTTTACCGGTTTCCGCGACTTGCTAACATTCGGCCAGGTCGGCCTCAACATGAAACGCCTCGGCAAAGAGGACATGCGCGAATTTCTGCGGATCGTGTCATTACCAACCCGGGACCTGATGGACGAATTCTTCGAAAACCCGGTCCTGAAAGCGATGCTTAGCTGGGACGGCCTTATCGGCTCCAGGATGGCGCCACGCTCGCCCAACAACGCCGTACTGGCGATGCTATACCGCATGCAGGGTCGTCGGAAAGGTGCTGGGAAGCAGCTATCCGGAGGTGTCACTCAACTCATTGCCGCTTTACGCGCGGCCGCACAAGGCGCCGGCGTTGACATACGGACTGATACACGCGTTGAACGCATCCTGGTGGATGGTAGCGAAACCGGCCTTTCAGCCAACGGGGTAGAACTCAGCAACGGGACTGTCTATCACTCTGAACGGGTGGTCTCCTCGATCAATCCACAAAACACATTCATTGATTTACTCGGCGTAGAAAACCTGGAAATCGGCTTTACCAACCGGGTCCGGCGACTGCGTTGCGACGGTCTCGTGGCCAAGCTCCACCTGGCACTCAGTGACATGCCGCAATTTGCCGGCCTGGACGCTGCCTCCGGCCGCCTGATCATCGCACCCGATCTGGATGCTATCGAATTCGCATTTGACGACTCCAAGTATGGTGAGAGCTCAGAACAACCCGTGTTGGAAATTACCGTTCCCAGCCTCAACGATGATTCCCTGGCCCCTGCCGGGCAGCACGTCCTGTCCATTCACATCATGTATGTGCCCTACCGCATGAAAAAGGACTGGACCGATGCGGCACGTGAAGCTCTGTGTGACCGGGTCGTCAGCCTGATCGAAAACTACGCACCGGGAATAGGCTCACTGATTCTGCAACGTGAATTACTGACGCCGACAGACCTTGAACGGGAATTCGGGGTTAAAGGCGGGCACTGGCATCAAACGGAGTTCGCGTTGGACCAGGTGCTGATGATGCGCCCGACCTACGAGGCGGCGCAGTACCACACCCCCGTTCCCGGCCTGTTCCTGTGTGGAGCAGGCTGTCATCCAGGCGGAGACCTGACGGGCGCACCCGGCCATAACGCAGCGCAGGAGATCCTGCGATGAAAAAACATGATGCCATCATCATCGGTGCCGGCCATAACGGCCTGACCAACGCAGCCTACCTGGCCAAGGCAGGCCTGGACGTTCTGGTGGTCGAGAAAAATGATTACATCGGCGGCGCAGCGGTATCGCGGGAAATGAAGGAAGGCTGGATCTACTCCAGTGCTTCTTACGTATGCAGCATGCTGCGCCAGGCCATCCATCGCGACCTGGACCTGAGTCGGCACGGCCTGATGCTGGTGCCCTACCTGGGCACGGTCAGCTTCGCCAATGACGGCCGCACGCTGGTTTCGTACAACGACAAGGAAACCGAAAACCTGGAACTCAGGCGCCATTCACCACACGACGCGGACGCAATGCACCGCTTCCAGGCCGACCTGACGCGCTATTCACAGTTCATTCGAAAGACATTGATGCGCACTCCACCCGACCCGGCTTCGCTACGCCCCCGCGACCTGGGCGAGCTGTTTTACCTGGGCCGCCAGATGTGGTCTCTGGGTGAACGTGAGATCTATGAGTACATCCGGTTTTTCACCATGAGTGCGGCGGAGTTTCTGGAGGACTATTTCGAGAATGACCTGATCAGGGCTTCAATGGCCACACCCGGAATCATTGGCACTGCACTAGGCGTCCAGTCACCGGGCTCAGCCTACATCCTGTTGCACCACGTGATGGGTGATGTAGACGGCAGCATCGGCGCCTGGGGCCTGGCCAGAGGCGGAATGGGCGCGATATCCCAGGCGATCGCCAACGCGCTACAGGAATATGGTGGAGTCATTCAAACCGGTGCCGCTGTCGACCGTATTCTCGTACGCGACGACGCGGCCTGTGGCGTTGTCCTCGAAAACGGTGATGAGTTGATGGCGGGCATCATTGTTTCCAACCTCGATGCAAAGCGCACGTTCACAAAAATCATGGATCCCGCCGACTTGCCGGATGGAATTTACCAGAAGGCCAAAAACTTCAAGATCAGGGGCTCCTCGGGCAAGGTCAATATTGCGCTTTCCGGTATGCCGAAATTCACCGGGGTACCCGATAACCGTTACATCGCACGCGGCGGGCAGGCCTTCACCGGTTCAATGGAAACGCTCGAACGGGCCTACGACTGCTGGAAGCGCGGCCGCTGGTCGGACGACCCCTTTGTCGAATCGGTCATACCATCAGCATGGGATCCAACCGTGGCCCCACCCGGCAAACACTGGATGTCCAACTTCATCCAGTATTGCCCGCCCGAACTGGCAGATGGCCCGTGGACTCCGGAAAAACGAGACCAGTTCGGGCAAACCGTGGTCGATAAAATTGAACGCTTTAGTCCCGGGTTCAAAGACCTGATCGTTCACATGGAAGTGCGCACACCACATGATCTTGAGGATGATATCGGCCTCACCGAGGGCAATATCTTCCAGGGCGAGTTAACCATCGACCAGTTGTTCTTCAACCGGCCTTTCCCGGGTTACGCGCAATACCGGATGCCGGTGAAAAATATGTACATGTGCGGATCTTCGACCCACCCAGGCGGCGGCGTATCTGCCACTTGCGGGGCCAACGCCGCACGCGAAATTCTGCGGGACCTGAAAAAACCCAACACTGTTCCCACTGACGATTTCGAGGACGAATGAGCATGAATTCTGTCGACCCTTTTGCCGGTGAAAGGCTGAAACACTCCCCGTTCCACCCACGGCAGGCAGCACTGAACCTCAGGGAGTCCTGGTCGGCCTGGAACGGCTATCGATTTGCCGAACACTACTACAACGCGGAGTTCGAATATTTTTGCATCCGCAATGCCTGCGGCACTTACGATATCTGTCCAATGCAGAAATACGCCATCACCGGAGCGGACGCCGAACGAATGCTCAATCGCATGGTTACCCGTGATGTCAGCAAGTTGGGGCTCAACCGCGTCACCTATGTGGTCTGGTGCGATGACGATGGCCGCATGATCGATGACGGTGCGGTTTTCAAACAAGCGGATGACCGCTTCATGCTGACCTGTGGCAGTTCCTGCCTGTCCTGGCTGGAACAGGCCGCCTATGGCTTCACAAACGTTGAAATCCGCGATGTCAGCGACGAGATTGCCGCCCTGTCCTTCCAGGGTCCAACGACCTGTGCCGTCCTCAAGGCTATGGGCCTGCAAGGCGTTGAGAACCTCAAGCCTTTTGACATCGGTTACTTTCCCTTTGGCGAAGGAGAGCTGATGATTTCGCGCACCGGTTTTACCGGCGAACTCGGCTACGAACTGTGGATCGACCCGGAGCATGCGCTGGACCTGTGGGATGCGCTCTACGCAGTCGGTGAAAACTACGGCATCCAGCCTTATGGCGAAGAGGCAACCAATATGGCTCGACTGGAAGCTGGTTTCATTATGCCGTACATGGAATTCAACGAAGCGCTAAAAACGGTGCACTTCCACCATGACCAGACTCCTTTTGAACTGGGCCTGGGTTGGCTGGTAGATTTCAAAAAACCGCATTTCAACGGCCGTAAGGCACTCTGGGATGAAAAGCAGCGCGGCCCAAAATACGTATTGTCCAGGCTGAACATCGAAGGCAATAAACCGGCAACACATTCCTGGCTTTACGCCGACAAGCGCTGCAAACGTGAAATTGGCTACGTTACTTCGGCCATGTGGTCACCGGCCGCCAAGGCTAATATCGCGCTGGCGATGATCAAGGGCGATCATCTGAAGGGTGAAATCTGGGCATCGATCGACTATGAGAAAGAGCTGCGGCAATACTCCCGCGTTGCGCGCTGCACCCGGGTCAGTAAAGCTTTCTGGGCGCCGGAACGGGCTCGTATGACACCGCCTCCGGATTGCTGACACCCTAAATGTGACTGGCAACCTGCTCTGGGGCTTCAAGCTGCGGATAGTGCCCAACACCCTCCAGTGTCACCAATTGAGCCGATGGGTTGTGCTCACACAACTTCAACGCAATAGCATAAACAGCAATCGGGTCTTCCTTTCCCCAGATGACTTTCAGGGGTAGTTCCAGCCGGTGGAGTGGCCCGGTCCACTGTTCGCCCATGGCGGTGCGCTCACGCATATAGCCAGCGATCTTATGCAACGTTTTGCGGCCGCTATTGTTCAGCAGCAGGGCCCATTGGGACTGGTAGTGCAGTTCGTCAAATTGGTCCGGCTGGGCGTAGACCCGTGGATACTGCAGGCGAAACAGGCGCCAACCGGTGAAACGCGCCGCCAGCGCCCCGACCACCGGAGTCCTTAACAGCCGCTGGGTAAACAGCGGCTGATGCATTTCCATGTAGATGCCGCCATTCAACAGCGTCAACGACCGCAGCTCAAATGGATAGTCACCCTGCTCGCGCCGGCGCAACAACTCGCAGGCCACACTGTTACCCATGTCGTGGGCCAGCAAATCAAACGTATTTATGCCCAGGAATTTGAGTAGGGCTTCAGTTGCATCCAACTGGCGCTTGAGCGAATAGTTTCGGTCTGTGGGTTTGCCGGAAAGACCATACCCCGGGAAATCAAAGACCAGTACGCGGTGTTTTTTCTCCAGTGCCGGCAGCAACTCGTGCCAGTCCCAGCTACTGGTCGGAAAACCATGAAAGCA
Organism: uncultured Wenzhouxiangellaceae bacterium; assembly: GCA_964443145.1. Lineage (GTDB taxonomy): Bacteria > Pseudomonadota > Gammaproteobacteria > Xanthomonadales > SZUA-36 > JAHEFT01. The sequence goes on from CAYUBS010000077.1 coordinate 6,816, forward strand.
GACTATCCATGGCAAGTCACTGTTTCGCTTACCGCAGGTGCGGTAGAAGATTTCGACCCCGTCCAGCGTTGCGAAATGCCCCCCGGCCATCCAGCTCTGGAGTTCGGCGGTCAGTTCGGACATCAGCGATTCCTGTCCTTCTTAGACGCCTCTTGTGACGCTTTCAATATGCCGCGTAAGATATTGATTTCATTTTGATCAGGTCGTGCACGATTAAACAATCTTCGCAGCCGCATCATCAGGCGTTTGGGTTGCTTTGGATTCAGAAAACGAATGTCCAGCAGGGTCTGCTCAAGGTGCTCAAACATGCCCTCCATCTGCTGGTCATCGACCGGCTCCCAGTCAGGCGGATCCACTGATATATCAGAAAACCCCTGGGCGGCAACTCTCAATTCATACGCCAGAATCTGAACGGCCTGGGACAGGTTCAGGGATGAGTATTCCGGGTTGGACGGAATATTCACCAGGAACTGGCAACGCTGCATTTCTTCGTTGACCAGTCCATAGCGTTCCCGCCCGAACAGGATGGCAACTTCGTGATTGTCTGCCTCTGCCAGCGCCTGGTTAGCGGCGCGGCGCGCATCCACCATAGGCATGGGCAGACTGCGTAAACGGGCACTGGTTCCCAACACCAGCGAGCAGCCCTCCAGCGCGGAATCCAGCGAGTCATGAACCACTGCTTTTTGCAGCACATCATCCGCACCGGAAGCCATTGCAGTGGCATCAGCGCTGGGATAAATTTTAGGTGTTACCAGGTGCAGGGAATACAGCCCCATCACTTTCATGGCCCGGGCCGTGGCGCCGATGTTTCCAGGGTGCGTGGTATTTATCAATACAATTCGAATTTTCGCCAGGCGAGAATCAATCCGGTCTGCACCGGGGTCTGCCAAAGCGGCTCCGCTTCTGGTATCCTGTGCCGCCTTTTCGGGACTATCTGCCATGACCCATCCTGTACTCAATGTTGCTATCGAAGCTGCCTACTCTGCCGGCAAAATCATGCGCCGCCACTTGCAGCACGTGGACGCCATTCCGGTTGAACGCAAAGCCCGCCACGACTACGTGAGTGAAGTTGACAAGGCTTGCGAAGACGAAATTGTACGGGAAATTAAGCGCTTTTACCCTGATCACGCATTCCTTTGTGAAGAGAGCGGTAAAACAGGCGACGATGATAGCGTATGGATCATCGATCCGCTGGACGGCACCAGTAATTACCTGCATGGCATCCCGCACTTTGCGGTCTCCATCGCCCAGCAGTTTCGTGGTAAAACCGTTCACGCCGTGGTTTACGACCCTATCCGTGAAGAGATTTTCACTGCCAGCAAAGGCTCCGGCGCATTCATGAATAACAAGCGTGTACGGGTATCACCGGCCAAGAATGGATTGGAAGGGGCCATCCTGGCCACCGCCTTTCCGTTCAGGGACCGAAGCAAGTTGCAGGCCTATGCACGTGTGTTCCAGTCGGTTTTTGCCAAAATAGAAGACATCAGGCGCGCTGGCGCTGCAAGCCTGGACCTTGCCTGGGTGGCAGCGGGCAGGATGGATGGTTACTTTGAAGTCGGGATCAAGCCGTGGGATGTCGCAGCAGGAGCACTCATTGTGCGAGAGGCCGGCGGAGTCGTTTTGGACTTCGACGGCAACGATACCGTCGAAGAGTCCGGAAGCATTATCGCGGCGCCATACAAGTTGATGACACCGCTCAGACAGTTAATCAGCGAGAAGTGGAAAAACCCCTGAATCAGGGGTTTTGATCGATCGCCGCACCCTCTTTTTCTACCGCCAACAGGTCAAACTTGCTGACACCCAGTTCCAGCAGGGTTGTGCTCGCCACGTAAATTGACGAGTAGGTACCTACCAGTACGCCCACGATCAGCGTAAACGCAAAGGCGTGGATGATTTCGCCGCCGAAGACAAACAGCGCAGTCAACACCAGCAAGGTGGTCATAGACGTCATCAAGGTACGCGAAAGGGTCTCATTGACTGACGTGTTGACCACTTCCAGCGGAGAAGCCTTGCGCAAGCGCGGGAAGTTCTCGCGGATGCGGTCAAACAACACAATGGTATCGTTAAGCGAATAACCGATCACTGCCAGTAACGCAGCCACAACCGTCAGATCAAACTCAACGCCTAACAGCGCCAGCACGCCCAGCGTGACGATGATGTCATGCACCAGTGCGGTTACCGCGCCAACGGAGAAACGCCACTGAAAGCGGATCATTACGTACAGAAAAATACCGATCAATGAGTAGACGACCGCCAGAATGCCCTGCTCGGTCAATTCATCACCCACTTGCGGGCCGACAAACTCAACCCGGCGCATGGTAATTTCGCCGTCGACACCCTCCTGCAACGCAGCCAGAACAACAGTCGAGATTTCTGCATTGCTTTCGCCTTCCACATCCCGCGGAGGAATGCGAACCACGATATCCGTTGCAGTACCAAAAGTCTGCACAACCGCGTCCGGCATACCAGCGTCAGCCAGGTTGCTGCGCACTTCAGATACTTCCGGCGCCGCCGGGTAGCTGACTTCGATCAGCGTTCCGCCGGTAAAATCAAGCCCGAAGTTCAGGTCCCTGGCGAACAGCATGACGATGCTGCTAATGATGAGAACGAGCGAAACGGCAAACGCAATCTTGCGCTTGCCCATGAAGTCGATGTTGGATTTTTTGTTCAGAAATTGCATTTCAACACCTCAGATGGACAGCTTGCGGACGCGTTTCTGCCCACCATAAATCAGGTTAACGATCGCGCGAGTACCCATGATCGCCGTGAACATGGAGGTCAGGATACCCAGTGACAACGTCACGGCGAAGCCCTTGATTGGCCCGGTGCCGAACAGAAACAGCACGAACGCTGCGATCAGGGTCGTGATGTTGGCGTCAGCGATGGTTGAGAAGGCTTTGTCGTAACCGGCCCGGATACTCGCCTGGGGCGTGTTACCGTTGCGCAGTTCCTCACGGATACGCTCAAAAATCAGTACGTTTGCATCAACCGCCATGCCGACCGTCAGGACGATACCCGCGATACCCGGCATCGTTAGCGTGGCGCCCAGCATCGACAGCAGGGCGATCAGCAGCACCAGGTTGGCAAACAGGGCCAGATCAGCCACCAGTCCAAACACCCGGTAATAAGCCGCCATGAACACGAGCACCAGGATAAAACCGATCAGGACCGACTTGAAGCCCTGCGCAACGTTATCTGCACCAAGGCTCGGGCCCACGGTGCGCTCTTCAACGATTTCCATCGGCGCCGCCAGGGCGCCCGCTCTTAACAGCAGGGCCAACTGGCTGGCTTCCGACATGGAATCGAGGCCAGTGGTCTGGAAGCGTTTGCCGAATGGTTCACGAACCACGGCGACGCTGATCACTTCTTCGGTCAGGCGTCCGCCGGGCTTTTGCTCGATATAGACGACCGCCATGCGGTTGCCCACGTTGTTGCGTGTGAAGTCCAGCATGCGTTTGGCGCCCACGCCATCCAGGGTCACACTGACCTGCGGCTGACCGGTCTGCTGGTCGAAGCCACTGGAGGCGCCAATCAACTGGTCACCGGAGACGATCAATCGTTTCTTCAACAGCACCGGCTGCCCGGCTTTGTCGGTGTACATACGTGATTCCGGAGGAACCCGGCCCGTCTGGGCCGCGGTAAACGCATCGTTGGCTTCGTCGACCGCCCGGTATTCCAGGGTAGCCGTAGCGCCGATGATCTTCTTCGCCTGAACCGTGTCCTGGATGCCCGGCAACTGCACCACGACGCGGTCAGCGCCCTGCTGCTGGATAACCGGCTCGGCGACACCGATTTCGTTTACGCGGTTGCGCAGCGTGGTGATGTTCTGCTTAAGAGCCGTTTGCTGCAATTCAAGTAACTGCCGCTCCTGGACCGTCGCAGAAATGCCGAAATACTCTTCCGTATCAACTTCTCTGGTGATCAGACCGGTCAGGCTCTGGTTCTTGCGGATCAACTCGAGTGCATTATCGCGATCTTCGACGGTACGCAGCAGGGCCAGCAGACCGTTGCCTTCCCGGCGCACCGACACGTAGCGAATACGTTCGTCACGGAGGGTGGCTCGCAGATCATCGACGTAACGGTCGAGTTGCTGACTGCGCGCAGTATCCATGTCAACCTGCATCAGGAAGTGGACACCGCCCTGCAGATCGAGACCCAGCGTCATCGGCTTGCCGCCAAGGGCGCGCAACCACGTAGGCGTTGCATGCGCGAGGTTAAGCGCGACAACGTACTGATCGCCCAACCCGGCCTTCATGGCATCGGCAGCACGCAGCTGGTCTTCGGTTGAATTGAACCGGTACAGCATGCGGTTACCCGCCTGCTCCTTGTTCTTGAAACCGATGTTCTCGCTAATCAGCGCGTTCTCGATATTGGCCTCAAGATCGAGAGGAATGGCAAAGCCACGAGAGGAAGTAATCTGCAATGCAGGATCTTCGCCAAACAAGTTTGGCAGGGCATAAACTACGCCCATCAACAGAAGCAGCAGGATAAGCAGATATTTCCAGGCAGGATATTGATTCATTATTCAGCCTCGAAAGGAGTTTTATGTTTGTTATTAAGTCCGGATCAGGTGGACTTGATGGTGCCCTTCGGCATGATGCTGGCAATCGCGTGCCGTTGTAACCGGACCTGGACATTGTCAGCCAGTTCAACAGTTACAAACGACTCACCGACCTTGGTAATGCGGCCCAGCAGTCCGCCGTTGGTCACAACTTCATCTCCATTACCCAGATCGGAGACCAATTTCTTGTGCTCCTTGGCGCGTTTCATCTGCGGACGGATCAGCAGAAAGTAGAAGATGACAAAAATGATGATCAGCGGCAGGAAGGACATGAGTCCACCAGGCTGAGAGACGTCCTGCGCATATGCGCTGGCTATGAAAAAGTCCAAGAGTTCCATGAGAATCCTCGTAAAAAAATTGAATGTGCAGCCCGCTATTATAGTTGAAAGGCCTGCGTCATCCTATGGGTTTAGGGTTTTTCTTTTACTTACCGATCATTTATATAGGGCCTGATTCCAGTTTTTCCAGATAAGACTCGACAAACGGCTCCAATTGCCCGGCTGAAATGGCATCGCGCAAGCCCTGCATCAGCTTCTGGTAAACGCGCAAATTATGAATCGTCATCAGGCGTGCCCCGAGAATTTCGTTACACTTCTCAAGGTGTTTGACGTACGCCCGCGAGTAATTCAGGCAGGTCTCACAATCACAGTCCGGATCAATCGGTGACGTATCCTGTTCGTAACGGGCGTTGCGTATTTTAAGCACACCCCGGCTGGTAAAGAGATAGCCGTTGCGTGCGTTTCGGGTTGGCATTACGCAGTCGAACATGTCGATACCCCGCAGCACACCGGCAATGATGTCCTGTGGCCGGCCGACCCCCATCAGGTAGCGTGGGTGGTCCGCAGGCAATTCCGGCACCGTACAATCCAGCACCCGGTCGCGCTCATCATGGGGCTCGCCAACCGAGAGCCCGCCGATGGCGTAACCGTCGAAACCAATGTCGAGCAACCCTCGCGCCGACTGGACCCGCAGATCCTCGTACATGCCACCCTGGACGATCCCGAACAGGGCGGAGGCATTGCCCTCGTGGGCACGTTTGGAGCGTTCTGCCCAGCGCAACGACAATTCCATCGATTCACGGGCCTGCTGTTGGGTTGCCGGGTATGGCGTGCACTCGTCGAAAATCATGACGATATCGGAACCCAGGGATTTCTGGACCGCCATCGACTCTTCCGGGCCCATAAAGACTTTCGAACCATCAATCGGAGATGCGAAAGTTACCCCCCGCTCGGTAATCTTGCGCCGTTCGGCCAGGCTCCAGACCTGGAAGCCACCGGAGTCGGTCAGGATCGGCAGGTCCCAGTGCATGAAGCCATGCAAGCCGCCATGCTTTTCGATGACGCCGGTACCCGGGCGCAACATCAGGTGAAAGGTGTTGCCCAGAATGATGTCAGCGCCGGTCTCGCGCACTTCACCGGGTGTCATGGCCTTGACGGTGCCGTAGGTACCCACAGGCATGAAAGCCGGCGTGCGGATATCGCCCCGCTCCATCTGCAGCAAGCCGGTGCGCGCCTTGCCGTCAGTGTTGTGGACCGTAAACTTCAAACTTCTGCTGCGACCATCACGCGCTTGTGGTGGCGCAGTTGTTCATAAGCCCCTTCCGGCGGTTCCAGCACCCGTGCGCTTGAAAAACCAACCTTTTCGAGCAGCCACATCAACGCCTCCAGGCTCGGTACCAGACAAATCCCCGTGACACTGGCCTCCGGGCCATGTGTATCGCCGGTTTCATCGATAATGCCGAAACTGCCCTTCAACGGACGAACATACTGATAACTGCCGTAATCAACGTACCCGGTCATACCCGGAACGATCTGGGTCTCGATGACACAGAGTTTCCGGCACAGGTTGCGGCAGGTTCGCAGCGCACCCACCGGGTTTTCCAGATGGTAGAGCAGGCCCAGCATCAGCACCACGTCAAATTGCCCCAACTGCCCCGCGTCTTGAGTATGGATATCGCCTTGCTGGAAAGAGAGGTTTTCCATCTCGTAGATCTGTGCAATAAGGCTGCTGTCATCCACATGTGACTGCCGCGCATCAATGCCTAACACAGGCGAGAAACCAGAACGTGCCATGTTGTACGCAAACCAGCCCTGGTGTGAGGCCAGGTCCAGCGCCGACAAGCCGCTGTGGTCAGGCCCCAGGCTTTCCTGCAGGCAGGATTCCAGCATCTGCAAGCGGGTGTCATGGATCGCTTTGATGTCGCTGCCATGGTAAGTCGGGGTGGTGCTTCCATCGGGTAATTCGTAAGAGTAAAACCACTCCCGGGAATGCGCCTGTTCGATCAAAGTGGACATTAAAAACTCCGCATTGGTTAAGCGTACAAGTATGACAACTGACGGCTCATAGAACCAGCATCGCATCGCCATAACTGAAGAATCGATAGCCTGCCGAAACTGCGTGCCGATAGGCCGACAGCGTCTCTTCCATACCAGCCATCGCACAGACCAGCATCAACAGGGTAGATTCGGGCAGATGGAAATTTGTGACCAACCCATCAACGACCCTGAAGCGATAGCCCGGATAGATGAATATCCGGCTGTCACCACTGCAGGGTTCCAACTCGCCGCCGGCGGCAGCTGTCTCCAGGCTGCGAACGGCCGTCGTACCGACCGCGATCACGCGCCCGCCCCGTTCCCGCGTGCGTTTGACCGCATCGCACACCGCGTCCGAAACCTCCAGGCGTTCAGCGTGCATTTGATGATCGGCAATCTCATCGCAGCGTACCGGCTGAAACGTTCCTGCACCGACATGCAGAGTCACCTCGGCGCGCTCAACTCCACGCCCTGCCAGTTCGGCCAGTAACTCATCATCGAAATGCAAACCGGCAGTGGGCGCCGCCACCGCGCCGGGATGGCGTGCATAGACCGTCTGGTAGCGCTCGCGGTCTGCAGCCGTGTCT
>CAYUBS010000078.1:0-14133 GCA_964443145.1 uncultured Wenzhouxiangellaceae bacterium
GATCCACCGGAGACCCGGCGAGTGTTGCCCAAGAAAAACTGGAAAGAAGTAGCCAATGTCTGGGATCGTCACCAGCATATCTTTAACCAGGTCGATCCATGGGACAAACGGCCCAAGGATCCCATTGGCTATGAAATGTTCCTGGTCAGCAGGGTCCGTGTTGCAGAAGCCGGGGAAATTACCGTCATGGATATCATCCAGGATCGGACAGAGGTAAAATCCGGAGACTTTATAATGCCCGCTGGCCTTCTGGGTTATGACAACACATTCTTTCCTCGTGCAATGGACACCGTGCCGGAGGGATTGAGGGTGCTGGCGACCGCCGGGCAACGAAGCGGCGTAGGCCTCTTCTCGATAGTTTCGATAAACGGCGGTACCAATCAGGGTATCGAGACAGGACACGTTTTTGCTGCTTTCAGGCAGGGTGACCTGGTTCAGGATGACATTGGTTTCCGTCAGGGCAGCTTCTCCAAAGAGGCCGAAGTACGCCTGCCGGAAGTTTTTGACGGGATCATCATGGTGTTCCGGACCTTCGAAGACATCAGTTATGGCATGGTCATGGGTGGCTCCAGGGTTGTTCAGGAATACGACATATTGAAACACCCCGATGAGCGGCCTTAGATAGTAACAACACGCTTGCAATTTAAAGCTCAGTGCAGGCAAGGGGATTGTCGTCACTAAGCACACAAATTGGCTGATTGCACTTCGCGCCCCCCAACTGGGGGGCGCTCGCTTTGTGCGGTTGGTAGACCAGTTCGGCGGTATCGACTTTCTACTGGCAGCGGGCCGTCGCGAGTTGCAGCACGCAGGCCTGAGTGAAGAAACAATTGCTGCACTTAAGAACCCCGACGCCGATTTGCTGGCGCTCGACCAGAAGTGGCTTTCCGCCTCTTCGCACCACCTCCTGACCTGGGGTGACGACCGCTTTCCCCCCTTATTACGAGATGTTCCTTCTCCCCCCGCGGCGCTTTACGTAGATGGCGATCCGGATATTCTCTGGCAGCCCCAGGTGGCGGTGATTGGCAGCCGCAACCCGACCGCGGGTGGCAAAGACAACGGCCGTGATTTTGCGGGGCAGCTGGCTCGCCAGGGTATGACCATCACCAGCGGGCTGGCCAGCGGAATTGATTCGGTTGCGCATGCTGCCGCGCTGGACGCCGGCGGGACAACGGTTGCTGTCATGGGCACTGGACTTGACCGGATTTACCCGGCCAGCAGCAAGGGCCTCGCGGAGCGAATTCGGGAAGAGGGCGTGCTGGTCTCGGAGTTTCCGCCTGGCACCGGCGCAAAACGTTCACACTTCCCCAGCCGGAACCGCATTATTTCCGGCCTGAGCCTGGGTGTGCTGGTGATCGAGGCCGGTTTACGCAGCGGAACCCTGATTACTGCCCGCATGGCGGGTAACCAGGGCCGGGATGTTTTTGCCTTACCCGGATCCATCCACAATCCGTTGGCCAAGGGCTGTCACAGGCTGATCAGGGATGGTGCAAAGCTGGTTGAGACAGTGGCGGAAATCTTGCAGGAACTGGCGCCCATGGCCGGTCAATTGGCCCAACAGCTGCAGAAGGAGATCGGTGCTGATGACGGCACTGTTGTTGCCGGAGCGCTTGAGAATGCCGCCGAAGAACCCCAATTCGAGGAAGACCCTGAATACCGGGTGCTGTGGAAGTGCCTGGGTTACGACCCAAAACCCATAGATTCAATTATTGAGCAAAGTGGATTGACGGCGAGGTCTGTCTCAGCCATGCTGCTGTTGCTAGAGCTGAGAGGAAAGGTTGAAGCACATCCAGGAGGTGCTTACAGCCGTAAAAAAAGAGGTTAATAATGAAAGAAAACGTACTCGACGTCCTGATGTACCTGTTCGAGAATTACTTTTACGACGAACCTGAAGATCAGCCCGATCGCTCTTCCATGGAAGAAAACCTCCATGAAGCGGGGTTCAGTAACGGTGAGATCGAAAAAGCTTTCGATTGGCTGGACGGTCTGGCGGAGCAGCGCTATCAGCCGGACTTCAAAGTGAACTCGGACCAGCCCATCCGCGTATTCGTCGATTCGGAAATTAGCCGCCTCGACACGAACTGCCGTGATTTTCTTATGTACCTGTCCAATTCCGGGATACTTGATGCGCAACGCAGGGAACTGGTGCTGGATCGTTTAATGGCGCTGGAAAGCGATGAAATCAACCTGGAAGACGTAAAGTGGGTGGTCCTTATGGTTTTGTTCAATCAGCCGGGCCAGGAAGCGAATTACGCCTGGATGGAAGATCTAATGTTTGACACGGAGCAAGACTACCGCCATTAATAAAAAAGGGCGTAAGGTCTGAGTTCTGTTCAGTCAAGATAATCCCTGAAGTGAGCTGCGATCGGAATCGCATAGATTTCTTTTAACTTTTTAATCGTGAGGATGGAGTCATAAAACTACTCATCGTGGAATCGCCGGCCAAGGCGACAACCATCAACAGGTACCTGGGGCCGGACTTCAAAGTGCTGGCGTCGTATGGTCACGTCCGGGATCTGCCGTCGCGAGATGGCGCGGTTGATCCCGATAATGATTTCGCGATGACCTATGAACTCACTGAAGACAGTGAGAAACACGTTCGCAATATCGTCAAGGCCGCAAAAAAGGCCGAGGTTGTTTATCTCGCGACGGATTTGGATCGTGAGGGAGAGGCCATTTCCTGGCACATTTACGAAATACTTCGCGAACAGGGCCTGGCGGATAAAATTCCGTTCCTCCGGGTAGAATTCTCAGAGATTACGGAAAAAGCCATCAAAGAGGCCGTGGATAACCCTCGCGAGCTTTCCATGGACCTGGTGAATGCCCAGCAGGCAAGAAGGGCCCTGGACCACCTGGTCGGGTTCAACCTCTCGCCATTGCTGTGGAAGAAGATCAAGACCGGCCTCTCTGCAGGCCGTGTGCAGAGCCCGGCACTGCGGATGATCGTGGAACGTGAACGGGAAATCGAAGCTTTTGATCCCCAGGAGTACTGGAGCATTGAAGCGGACATGAGCCACCAGGATCAGGCTTTTCTGTCCCGCCTGGTACGGCTTGAAAACGACCGGCTGAAGCAGTTCGACATATCCGATACAGAACATGCGCACCGTGTCCGTGACCGCTTGATTCAGGCAGCCGGTGGAAAACTGCGGGTTGACCGGGTCAAGCGGAGTCAGCGCAAAAGACGCCCGTCCCCGCCTTTCATCACATCGACGTTGCAACAGGATGCTTCCCGCAAACTCGGTTTCACGGCCCAGCGCACGATGCGAACGGCTCAGAACCTGTATGAAGCAGGTCACATAACCTACATGCGAACGGACTCGGTGCATCTGTCGAACGAGGCTTTGTCGGATCTGCGAACCCAGATCGGTGATGCCTACGGCGCAGAGTACATCCCGGAGACGCCGGTCTTTTACAAGACCAAGTCAAAGAACGCCCAGGAAGCCCACGAGGCGATTCGTACCACCTCGGCCGCGCGAACACCCGCTGACCTCAAAGACAGCCTGACCGACGACCAGTTCCGGCTTTATGAGCTGATCTGGAAGCGTTCAATGGCCTCGCAGATGGTTCCTGCTTTGGTGGATACGGTTGCGGTCGAGTTCGATTGTGATTCGGATGCAACCTTCCGTGCCAACGGTTCGGTGATTGCTTTCCCCGGTTTTCTTCGGGTTTACGAGGTTTCCCAGCCCCAGGGTAAGGAAGAGAAAGAGACCAACCTGCCGGATATGAAAGAAGGAGATGTTGTTCAGCTCCAGGAAATCCGTGCAGACCAGCATTTCACCGAGCCGCCGCCGCGTTTCTCGGAAGCCAGCCTGGTCAAGGCGCTGGAAGATTTCGGCATCGGCCGGCCCTCGACCTACGCCAGCATCATCCAGACCCTGGTTCGGCGCAAATACGTAGAACTCGATCGCAGACGATTCACACCCACCGATACCGGGCGGGTGGTTTCCACCTTCCTGGAGACCCACTTCGAGCCATACGTCGATTACGAATTCACAGCCAAGATGGAAGATACCCTGGACGAGGTGTCACGCGGAGAAATGCACTGGATTCCGCCGTTGATGCAGTTCTGGAAGCCGTTCATTGAGCGTATCAGGGACAAGCAGGAGACGGTCAGCCGGCAGGAAGCGAAAATGACTCGAGTGCTGGGTACAGACCCGGCCAGCGGTAAAGAAGTCACGGTCCGGCTGGGGCGATTCGGACCGCATGCCCAGATCGGCAGCGTGGACGATGAAGAGAAGCCCAAGTTCGCCGGCTTGCAGCCTGGTCTCCGGTTGGAAACCATCAATCTGGAAGAGGCGCTGGAGTTGTTCAAGCTGCCTCGAGATCTCGGAGTTACACCGGAAGAGGAAGATGTTTCGGTCGGGATCGGCCGTTTTGGCCCTTACATCCGCTACGGCAGCAAATTCGTGTCTCTGAAAGAGGCGGACCCATATACGATCGAGCTTCCCGAAGCTCTGGAGCTTGTGGCGGCGAAAAAGCAGGCCGATCTGGATCGTATCCTGCGGACCTTCGAGGGCACCGATATACAAATTCTGAAAGGGCGCTGGGGCCCCTTCATTACCGACGGGAACAAGAACGCCCGCATGCCTAAGGAGCGCGAGCCGGATTCCATGACCCAGGAAGAGTGCCAGGCATTGCTGGACGCTGCACCGGACAAGCGCAGTCGCAAGAAGAAAGCCTCGAAGAAAAAGGCGGCCAAAAAGAAAGCCTCTAAGAAAAAGGCTTCTAAGAAAAAGGCCTCTAAGAAAAAGGCTGGCAAGAAAAAGACAGCGAAAAAGCGGGTCACGAAAAAAGCCGCTGCTGCAGCCGCAGAAGAGTAACCCCGCCGTGGCCGGCTCCTGCCTGTTGAGCACCACGGCAGCGGTACGCTGCCTGCGGGAGGGATCGGTCATCGCCTATCCCACCGAGGCCGTGTACGGACTGGGCTGCGACCCGGACAACGAAACTGCTGTGCGCGAACTTCTAGATTTGAAAGAACGGCCTGCAGAGGCCGGGTTGATCCTGATCGCAGACTCCTTCGACCGCTTCCTGCCTTTCATCCAACCGGTTTCCCCGCAACAAAGGGAACTTGCCCTGTCGACCTGGCCGGGACCGGTGACCTGGCTTTTTCCGAGGAACGAACAGGTCCCCGACTGGCTTGCGGGAACCCACGAAACCATCGCCCTCAGGGTGACCGCCCACCCGGTTTGCCGTACCTTGTGTGCCGCATTCGGTGGCGCAATTGTATCGACCAGTGCAAATACCCGGCAGGCAGAACCGGCCAGAAATCCGCGAGACATTGAGCGATATTTTGGGTCCTCCTTGTGTGGTACCGTCGCTGGCGACCTGGGCGATGAGAACAAACCCAGCCAGATTCGCGACCTGGCCACGGGCCGGATCTTGAGAGAGGGGTAATGATGGCTGAGCAACAGGAAATCTCTACTGACCGGGTAAAAACCTATTTGCTGGACTTGCAGGACCGGATTTGCGGGTCTCTGGAAGATGAAGATGGTACGGGTAAATTCCTGCAGGACGTCTGGGCACGAGACACCAGTGATGTGGCCCATGCAGGGCCGGTACTCGGAGGAGGCGGCCGCACCCGGGTGCTGGAAAACGGCGATGTGTTTGAGCAGGCGGGGGTTAATTTTTCGCATGTTACCGGTGCGAGCCTGCCCCCTTCGGCGACAGCGGCGAGGCCGGAATTGGCTGGCAGGAGCTTTGAAGCACTGGGTGTCTCGCTGGTCATTCATCCGCATAACCCGCACGTCCCGACCAGTCATGCAAATGTACGGTTTTTCATCGCGGAAAAAGACGGAGAAGCACCGGTCTGGTGGTTTGGCGGAGGCTATGACCTGACGCCTTATTACCCGGTTCTGGATGACGTGGTCGACTGGCACCGCACAGCGTCGACCGCTTGTGAGCCCTTTGGGAGTGATGTTTATCCGCGCTACAAGGATTGGTGCGACCGCTACTTCCACCTGAAACATCGTAATGAAGCCCGGGGAGTTGGTGGTTTGTTTTTTGACGACCTGAACGACTGGGGTTTTGAACGCAGTTTCGGGTTTTTGCAAGCCGTTGGCGACAGTTACCTGGAGGCTTATCTGCCTATTGTCCAACGGCGCAAGGAGCAACACTGGACTGAACAACAGCGCCAGTTTCAGTTATACCGGCGCGGGCGCTACGTGGAATTTAACCTGGTTTATGATCGCGGAACCCTGTTTGGGCTGCAATCGGGTGGCCGTACGGAGTCCATCCTGATGTCGCTGCCGCCGCTGGTCTCCTGGCGCTACAATTGGCAGCCGGAAGCCGGTTCTGAAGAAGCGGCTCTGTATGATTTCCTGGTACCAAGGGACTGGTTAGACCCGGGCGTTGCTCACCACAAGTAAGGCAGAAACTCCTCCGGGATGGGATTTTCCCTGGTCTCGTTGTCCCACATCACTGTGACGATCCACCAGCGATCTTCCTTATGCAGTAATTGAATGCTGTTGATACCGCGGGCTATGGGCGCACCATCCGGACTGTTCTTTGCTTCATAGGTACTGAAGACCTGCATGATGTTGCCGTAACGGTATACCTGGCGCATGATTTCCGCTTCATAAAAATCATTTTTTTCAAAGTAACGTTCAGCGTCTTCAATCCACTCATTCAGGCTCATGATTTCGAATTCGCCGTCTCTGTGTGCCCGTTTCCCGACGGGGATCATTCGGGCGTTTTCGACAAAGAGGCTGCGTTCCCGATACCAGTTACGGGTCCCGGCTGGACCTGAAATCGTGTCATACATGGCCTTGATGATCGCGTCGGGCGAGCAAACATCTTCAGGTCTGGGGATGGCGGCTTTTTTAGCGGAGGTGGCTTTATTCATGCGGATTCACTACCTGGTGTGATTGCAATATATGGCTTGCCCATAGAGTGCAGGATTCTGCGGACGGATGGAAGCCGTCTTCACAAAATCCGGGCTGTTGCGGGTCGATCAGGGTCGGTACATGGCGTGCGTTGGGGTAGGTCGCAATGATCCCGGCAGCAATGTGGTCCAGCGTGGCCGCGCGCAGGCCCAGCGTGAAACGCAGGGGTTGCGGTGGCAGGGGAAATTCAGACATTGGAGGCAGCCCCGCAAATATGATCCGGGCGCCGGGCCAGTACTGATCCATGAGGTTCAGCAATTCCTTTAGTTTTGCCCGCCAGCGACGGGTGCTGCTGAGCCCGGTGACGTCATTGACACCCACCGAAATCAGAACAACCTCCGGAGGCGTGATATCTCGCAGTGATTCCAACAGATCCAGGACATCGTCGATGGCGAAGCCGGACTTGCCCTCCACCCGCCAGTGGACACTTTGCCCCGTCTGTTGTGCCAGTAGCCTGACAAATTGCCCCGGCAGGGATGCCGAGACATCAGCAGTGCCTACTCCGTCGATGATGGAGTCACCAAGGGCCAGAAACCTCACCGGTTCGCCGGCGCCGGTCGAGCCCTGTCGGGCGCCAGGCGCACCCGGCAGCCGGGTAGCGACACGCCGCAGCCACAAGCCCTGCACGGCGGTTAGTGGCAGCATCAGCCAGAACATCACGCGGCGCATCATGGTCGTTAGTGAGCAGTGTCCCAGTCCGGACCGGAACCGGTGTCCACGATCAGGGGGACGTCCAGTTCAGCCGCAGCTGACATGCGTGAGACCACGGCTTCCTTGACCCGGTCAAGCTCGTCTTCTTTCACTTCAAATACCAGTTCATCGTGCACCTGCATGACCAGGTGGGCGCCGGGTTGTTCGTTTTGAATCCACGCGTCTACACTGAGCATCGCACGCTTGATGATGTCCGCAGCCGTGCCCTGCATGGGTGCATTGATGGCCGCGCGTTCAGCACCTTGCCGCCTTTGCATATTGCTGGCCTTGATGTCGGGCAGGTACAGGCGGCGACCAAACAGGGTGGACACATAGCCTTGCTCGCGGGCCTGCTCACGGGTCTTTTCCATGAACTCCTGAACCGCGGGATAGCGCATAAAATACGTATCCATGTAAGCCTGTGCTTCCACTCTTCCAATCGACAGTTGACGGGCCAGTCCGAACGCGGACATTCCATACATCAGGCCGAAATTGATGGCCTTGGCGGCCCGGCGGTGGTCGCCGTCGACCTCGCCATAGGGCACGTTGAACACTTCAGCAGCGGTCGCCTGGTGAACGTCCACATTGTCCCGGAAGGCCTTCAGAAGGCCGGGGTCGCTGGACAGATGGGCCATGATCCGAAGCTCGATCTGTGAATAGTCGCAAGCCATCACCAGGTAACCGTCGGGCGCCACAAATGCCTCCCTGATGCGCCGTCCCATCGGTGTCCTGATCGGTATGTTCTGCAGGTTGGGGTCGGAAGAGGAAAGGCGTCCGGTCGCAGCCACCGCCTGGTGGTACGAGGTGTGGACCCGGCCGGTGCGCGGGTTGATCTGTCGCGGAAGCTTATCGGTATAGGTGGATTTGAGCTTGGACAGAGAGCGGTGTTCCAGGATCAGACTGGGTAGTTCGTAATCAACGGCCAGTTCCTGTAGCACGTCTTCCGCCGTCGAGGGCTGGCCCTTGGGCGTCTTGCGGATGATCGGCAAGCCGAGCTTCTCGAACAGAATCTGCTGGATCTGTTTCGGCGAACCCAGGTTGAACGGTTGCTCGGCGGCGCTGTGCGCATCCTTCTCAATTTGCAAAATCTGTTTAGACATCTCCGTGCTTTGCCGGATCAGTTCGTCGCCGTCAATCAGCACGCCGCGCTGTTCCATTCTTGCCAGCACAGGAATCAACGGAATTTCGATGTCGGTCAAAACGGCGGCCAGCTCCGTCTCTTGCTGCAAACGTGGCCACAAGTGCTGGTGCAACAGCAGGGTGATGTCTGCGTCTTCGGCGGCATAGTGGCTCGCCACATCAACGGCAACCTGGCTGAACGAAATCTGCTTCGCGCCTTTGCCTGCAATCTCCTCGTAATGGGTGGTATTACGGCCCAGGTATTTCAGCGCCAGTGAGTCCATGTCATGGCGGCTGCCGGTGCTGTTGAATACGTAGGATTCCAGCATCGTGTCGAAAGCGACACCCTGGACCATGACGCCGTGTGTCGACAGCACATTCATGTCGTACTTCATGTGTTGGCCGACTTTTGGCCGCTGCGGGTTTTCCAGCAAAGGCCTGAGCTTTGCAAGCACCTCGTCGCGGTCCAGTTGCTGCGGCGCCCCGGCGTAGTCATGACCGACCGGGATATAGCACGCTTCACCCGCATCAATACAAAAACTCAGGCCAACCAGGTGGGCCTGCATCGAGTCGAGGCTGGTCGTTTCGGTATCAAAAGCGATCAGTTCTGCTTTCTCGAGCCGCGGTAGCAGGGCATCCAGCTGATCAATTGTGGTGATGGTCTGGTAGTCCTGTTTAACCGGCCCGGCCGAATCGTCCTGGTCCAGTTCCTTCAGCCAGCTGTTGAACTCATAACGTTTCAGCGCTTCTATCAGCGGTTCCTTGTCGATCTCGCCACGCTGCAGTTCCATCGGTTGGAACTCCAGGTCAAGGTCAAGGCGGATGGTGGCCAGTTCCCGCGACAGCGGCAGTTGCTCCAGCGCGGCCCGCAAATATTCGCCGATTTTTCCGCCGACCTCATCCGCATGCTCGATCACGTCGTCCAGACTGCCCCATTGGGCGAGCCACTTGGCGGCGGTTTTCGGGCCACACTTTTCCACGCCCGGGATGTTGTCCGACTTGTCACCCGTCAGCGCCAGGAAGTCAACGATCTGCTCCGGAGTAACGTCAAATTTCTCTTTGACCCCGCTCCTGTCCATATCGGTGTTGGTCATCGTGTTGGTCAGCGTCGTCGTGCCGCTCACCAGTTGCGCCATGTCCTTGTCACCCGTGGAGATGATGCAGTTCATGCCAGCCGCCTCAGCCTCCCGGGCCAGCGTTCCGATGACGTCATCGGCCTCAACGCCTTCCACCTGCAATAGCGGTAACCCAAGCATTCGGGTGAACTCCAGGATCATCTCGACCTGCTGGCGGAGCTCAGAGGGCATCGGTGGACGGTTCGCCTTATAGTCCGGATAAAGCTCATGCCTGAAAGTAGGCCCCTTCGCATCGAAAACCACCGCGATATACTCCGGGTTATCCTCGTTGATAAGCCGTCTGAGCATGTTGGCTACCCCCAGCAGGGCGCCGGTGTGTTCACCATGGCTATTGGTCAGGTTGGGAAGGGCGTGAAAAGCGCGATAGACGTAGGATGATCCATCGACAAGAAATAGGGTGGGTTCGTTGCTCATCTATTACCTGGAATTATTTTCTGGGTTTGCGGGTCTGATATTATGAGAGTCTAACTCAGAGGGAAGCCGAGTCTATGAGAAACCTGTCAATCATGTCCAAGGGGTTGTTGGCTGCCATGTTCGCAGCATTGCTGGGTACAGGTCCACTGCTGGCGCAAGATGACCTTGAGAAACCGCCGCCGATCCCGCCGGAGGACAGTGAGGAAATTCCAATCCCTCCTAAAATTCAGGAAGAGCAGATCGAACCCACGGTTACCATCCGCGAAGAAGAGGGGCGGATGATCGAGGAGTACCGTCTCGATGGGCAAATTTACATGGTGAAGGTCACACCGCCCGAAGGCATTCCCTATTACTACATCGACACGGATGGCGACGGCAAGCTCGAGCTGGATCTTGACCAGCAGGCACTCAACCCTGTGCAACCGGTCCACTGGAAAGTCCTGGAATGGAAGTAGGCAAGGCGGAAACTTCCTCTGGAGGTCCCGACCTCGCTGCCGCCATCATCAGCCGGCTTGGCCGCGGCGTCGCCTGGCTGACACTGGTCATGGTGGTTCTGATCTTCAGCATCGTGGTGTTGCGATATGGGTTCAACCTGGGCTGGATCTGGTTACAGGAGAGCGTGACCTACATGCACGCGCTGGTGTTCATGGTGGCGGCCGCATGGGCCCTGCAGACGGACGACCATGTCCGCGTAGACATTTTTTATCGCGACAAATCCCAGCGTTATAAGAACTGGGTCAACCTTCTGGGCACAGTGCTGTTTCTGGTTCCATTCAGCCTGTTCCTGATCTTCATCGGCTGGGACTACGTCTCGGCCTCGTGGGACACGCTGGAATCATCCCGGGAGGCTGGTGGCCTACCGCTGGTTTTTGCACTGAAGAGCCTGATTCTCGTGATGCCGGCTCTCTTGTTGCTGCAATCATGGAGCACAGCCAGGCAATGCCTGGCCGGTCTCAGGCAGTCCCGGGACTGATATCTTGTCGTGACCGACCGGCGCAGGGAAAAAATCGACAACGTATTGGCAGACCGCCAGCCTGATCTGACGGTACTTGCCGAACAACTGCACAAACCGCGTAATTTTTCGGCCATCGTTCGCACCTGCGATGCGGTAGGCATCAATGAACTGCACGCCGTTCGTGGGGAGAAGGGCCTGGCCATCCACTGGAAGACTTCTCAGGGCGCTGAAAAGTGGATGCGGGTCAGGCCGCACGACGATCTGCCTTCTGCCTGCAGCCACCTGAAAGACAGAGGCTTCCAGCTGGTGGCGGCGCACCTGTCTGAAGATGCGTTGGACTACCGGGACGTGGATTTCACATTGCCAACCGCACTGGTTGTGGGCACGGAATTATTTGGTGTCAGTGACGAGGCTCTCGACCTCTGTGACCAGCAGATCATGATCCCGATGAAGGGCATGACGCAGTCGCTCAATGTGTCAGTCGCCTGCGCGATCGTGTTGTACGAGGCGATGAGGCAGCGAGAGGCCGCGGGTATGTACGGGAAAGATCGCCTCGATCCCGCCACGCGCGAGATCCAGCGCTTCGAATGGCTACACCCCGCGGTGACCCAGTTCTGCCAGGAGCGTGGCTTTGACTACCCGGAGATAGATGCAGAGGGCAACATTGTCGGGGAGTTACCCCGCGGCAGCACGTAACTGTTTGAGCACCGCTCCGGAATCGGGGACCTGCCCGGTCCATAGCCCGAACGAAAGTGCGGCCTGCTCGACCAGCATGCCGAGCCCGTCCGAGTAGCGGATGTTTTCCTGCCCGCAGTACTGTCGCAGTGGTTCAGCTGCCTGGCCGTAATTCATGTCGTAGCAAATCCCGTTCGGCTGCAGCCAGGATGCGGACAATTCCGGAATCTTCCCGCTATGCCCGAGTGAGGTCGCGTTGATGATGACATCGAAAGGCATCTTCGAGCCGAGTGCCGCCGGCAGGCAGGTTTCGATGGCTCCCAGGTCGGAGTGGTTTTCTGCCAGCTCATCAGCCCGTTCCAAGGTTCGGTTGGCCACGACAAGTGTTTCCGGGCTGGCATGGAGCAGGGCACCGAGCACACTCGATGCCGCGCCGCCAGCGCCCAGTAGACAGATTCGGGCTCCTTGCAGGTGGCAGTCGGCAATTGCAAGCAGGTCGGTAATCAGGCCTTTGCCATCCGTGCTGTCCGCAAACCACTCGCTGGAGCCATAAAATACCATCGTGTTGGCTGCATGGGCCCGCAACGCGCCTTCGCTGCAGCGGCTGGCAAGCTCCCAGGCAGCTCGTTTCAGCGGTACCGTGACGTTGCAACCCCGGCCGCCTCCGGCTGCCAGGGCGGCAACTTTGCCGCGGAAATTTCCTTCCGTGGCCTCGATGGCCTGGTATTCGATTTCAAGACCGCTCTGTTCCGCAAACATCTGATGGATGCGCGGTGAAAGAGAGTTTTCAACCGGGCTGCCAAAAAGAGCGAGTTTCATCACCGGTCGCGTAGCCACTCGGCGGCTTGCACCGCGAAATAGGTCAGAATCCCGTCAGCGCCTGCCCGGCGGAAACAGGTCAGCGCTTCGAGCACCACGGCCTCCTCGTCCAGCCAGCCGTTCTGGGCCGCGGCTTTGAGCATCGCGTATTCACCGGAGACCTGGTAGGCAAAAGTGGGTACCTCGAATGCCTCTTTCGCGCGGCGGATGATGTCGAGGTACGGCATGCCGGGCTTGATCATGATCATGTCGGCCCCTTCTTCCAGGTCCAGCTCGATTTCCCGTAATGCTTCGTTGCTGTTAGCCGGATCCATCTGGAAGGAGTACTTGTTGGCACCGCCGAGGTTACCAGCGGAGCCGACAGCATCACGGAACGGGCCGTAGAAACTGGAAGCATACTTGGCCGCGTAGGAAAGAATCTGCTTATTCGGAAAACCCTCGGTTTCCAGAGCCAGGCGGATCGCAGCAATGCGTCCGTCCATCATATCGGAAGGCGCGACCACATCAGCACCGGCTTCCACGTGTGACAGGGCCTGCTTGACCAGCACGTCAACCGTCTCGTCATTGACCACGTATCCGGTACCGTCGATCAGGCCGTCAAGTCCGTGAGAAGTGAACGGATCGAGCGCGACATCGGTGATGACGCCCAATTCGGGAAACCGCTGTTTCAAGGCCGTCACGGCCCGTTGCGTCAATCCCTCCGGATTCCAGGCTTCACGCGCATCGTCTGATTTGCAGTCAGTGGAAACCACCGGGAACAGCGCGATCGCGGGAATTCCCAGTTCCAGGCAATGCTCGGCCGCGGGCAACAGCCGGTCGATTGTCATGCGCTCTACGCCCGGCATTGAGGCAATCGGCTCAACGGCATTGTCGCCCTCGAGTACGAATACCGGCCAGATGAAGTCATCGCTGCTCAATCGCACCTCGCGCATGAGCCTGCGTGAAAAGTCGTGCGCACGCATTCTGCGCATCCGTGTTGTAGGAAAGGTCATTGCTGGGTTCCTTTATATTCTGAGGTTCAATTTTAAACCGGAGGCGCGATCTGATACCACTGGTTCAGGCGACTGATCAGTTCGCGCATGCCAATTCGTTTGCTGGAAGAGAAAACCTGTGCGGTTGCTCCGTCTGGCAGCGCCTTGCGAACCTGCAGCAGGGTAGATTGCGCAGGGCCGCGTTTCAGCTTGTCTGACTTGGTCAGCAACACGTGGCATGGTAAGCCGGTTGCCGAACACCAACTCAGCATTTGCTCATCAAATTCGCGCATGGGGTGGCGGACGTCCATCACCAGCACGACACCCCGCAGGCATTTACGCTGTTCGAAGTATTTCTGCATGACTTCGCGCCAGTGTGCTTTCAGCTTTGTCGGCACCTTGGCGTAACCATAACCGGGCAAATCGGCAATTCTGCGCTCTTCGTCGATGTCGAAAATGACGATTTGCTGTGTTCG
>CAYUBS010000079.1:0-11377 GCA_964443145.1 uncultured Wenzhouxiangellaceae bacterium
GTCGGCAAGATGCTGATGGAATACTCCGGCCAGTCCAACCTCAAGCGCACCTTCCTGGAACTGGGCGGTAAAAGCCCAAACATCGTGTTCGCCGACGCCAACCTGAATAAGGCGGCTGCCATGGCCGCAGCTGCCGTGTTCTACAACGGCGGACAGACCTGCACGGCAGGTACACGGTTGATCGTAGAGGAGTCAATCCAGGACCAATTCCTGGAGAAAGTAACAGAGCACGCCCGGGGCTGGATGCCGGGCAACCCACTCGACCCCGCCACTGCGATGGGTCCGATGATCGACGCCGGACAGTGCAACACCGTGTCTGAGTATGTCGATATTGGACGCAGTGAAGGAGCTGAACTGCTGTTTGGTGGCAAGCGTGTGATGGAGGAAACCGGCGGGTATTATCACGAACCCAGTATTTTTGCCGGCGTCAATAACGCCATGCGCATCGCCCAGGAAGAGATATTCGGGCCGGTCCTGTCTGTCATTCCGTTCACGACAGCAGAAGAAGCCGTGCAGATCGCCAATGACTCCATCTTTGGCCTGGCCGGGGCGGTGTGGAGTAACAACATCAACACAGCGCACAAGGTTGCCGAAGCCGTCCGCGTGGGCACGATGGGCATTAACAACTACTTTGGCGGCGATATCACCGTACCGTTTGGAGGATTCAAACAAAGCGGAAATGGCCGGGATAAATCAATTCACGCTTTCCACGACTACACCGAGCTGAAAACCACCTGGATTGAGCTTGAATAGTCCGATGCAACTACAAATTAACCCGAAGCTGGAAATCCAGGCCTCTCAAGTTGCCGATGGCCAGGTCTGTGTGGTCATTGATGATTTTCTTCTCAACCCCGGGGATGCTGTGCAGTACGCCTGTGCACATGCAGATGATTTCGTCATGCTCGAGCGGTCTTACCCGGGCGTGGTTCTGCCGGTCGATAATCTCCTTTTGGAGGTAATCAATCGCTTCATCCAACGGGAGATGAGCCGCCTGTTCCCTTTTTGCAGGGGAGGAATCGATTTTCATACCCAGCTTTCACTGGCAACGCTGCAGCCGGAAGAATTCACCTGGATCCAACGCTTGTGTCACACCGATCCACGCTTGCAGCCTGGACGCGTTAACTATGCCGCCCTGCTCTACCTGTTTGAGAATGAGGAAATGGGTGGAACCGGTTTCTACCGCTGGAAGGATCCGGAATTCTGGCAGGAAATGACGATCGCTCAGCGCGACGATCCCAATGCCGGAATGGAAGTATTACGTGAAAAATTCCAGATGTTCCGTGAACCCGCTCAATACATGACCGAATCCAACGAAGCAGCGAACCTGATTGACGTTGTGCCTGCGAAGTTCAACCGGTTCGTGTTCTATTCCGGCGATTTGCCACATTCGGCTTACATCAGTCGGCCGGAACTACTGTCGGATAAACCTTCGGAAGGTCGTTTAACTTTGAATTGTTTCGTCAGTGCAATACCGCGTTGAAACGGGTATTGGGGTGGCTTGCTCTACAGCCTGGCGCCTTCGAACTCTGAGCACACATTATCGGCCTGGTTTCCGGACTCATTTGCCTCGCCGGGGCGCTCGCAGTCAGGGCTTTGTTTTTCTCCCTCTTCCTGTGTCGTCTGGTTCAGATTGGCATCAATAGCCGTGCCGATCAGGATGTCTTCCTGCCCCATGGTGGGGTCAGGATGGCCCTGGTAATACGCCAAACCACCCAGCAGGACCATGCCTACCGCTGCGCTGCTGAATCGAATTACCCGGTTCATTTCTTGATCAGTTTCATAAAGTACCCTCATTCTAAACCCAAATGAGGTGACTTTTTGTAACTTTTTTCTTTTACCGTTCACCAGTTATACTCTGCGGGCACCCAAGGAGAAATCTCATGAACCTCAAGTTTCTACGCGCCACCTTGCTGGCAATCGGAATCTGTCTGCTGGTGGCGCCGGTAGTCGCAAAAGAAAAGTCCAAGTTACCTGAAACGACCAAGGACGGGTTGCAGCTACAGCATCACACCAAACTGGGCGCGGTGTACCTCAAGCCCGGCGCCAGTCTGGCCGATTATAACAAGATAAAAATTGTTGACTGCTTTGTTTCGTTTGAAAAAAACTGGCAGCGCAATTTCAACAGGGACTCGATCGAGCTTGATGAACACATCACGACCCAGGAGATGCAAAAGATCAAGGCCGCGCTGGCCGCGGAATTTCCAAAAGTTTTCACCAAAGTCCTGGTAAAGGGCGGCTACCAGGTTGTCGACGATGTGGGTGAAGATGTTTTGTTGTTGCGGCCCGCCATCATCAACCTGACCGTGACGGCACCTGATCTCCCGAGCGCGGGGATGAGAAGAGAGATCGTCTCCTCTAATGGCTCAATGACCCTGTACATGGAGTTGTATGATTCCCAGACCAGCGCCAAGTTCGCCGAGATTATCGATGCCGAAGAAGTTGGTGGCAATGGATTCGCTCAAGATGCTAACAGGGTTACCAACAAGTTTGAGTTCGACGCCACGCTTAAAGCCTGGGCTGAAATTCTCCTAAAGCGGCTTGATGAGGCCCACGGAAAAGCCAAGAAGTAAGCTTGAAACAGGATTTGACGTCAGGCCCTGTCGCCGCAAACCTGCGACGACAGGGCACACCGTTTGCACTGGGTCTGCTCGCCATTTTCTCGTTCGAGGCGGCTGACCTTTTCTTCATATCAAAACTGGGTAATGCACCGCTGGCCGCCATCAGTTTCACGATGCCGGTGATCTGGCTGATCTACGGTATTGGCATCGGCTTCGAAGCTGGGGCTGCATCCTGCGTTTCCCGCGCGATCGGACGCGGTGATCAGCAACAGGCTCGTCGCCTGACAACCGACACCATGATGCTTGGCACCCTGGTCGCACTGATACTGTGCCTGCTGGGCCTGTCGACCATAGACCGGGTGTTTGGCCTGCTCGGCGCCACGCAGGAACTGATGCCGCTGATCAGCAGCTACATGGAAACCTGGTACTGGGTGGCACCAGTGGATATCGCACTCTGGACTTCGCTTGCGGCCATACGGGCACGCGGCAACACTCTGCTCGAAAGCAAGGTCATCACCTCGGCCGCGCTGTTGAACCTGGCGCTGGACCCGGTCTTCATTTTTGGTCTGTTTGGCTTTCCGCGGCTGGAGGTTCAGGGCGCCGCACTGGCCACGCTGGTTGCGACGCTGGCCATGCTGCTATTCACGCTGTTTCACCTTCATTTCAGGCTCAGGGTTTACGCATCGCCATTCGCGCCACTGGCGGTCATCGTGAAGTCCTGGCGCCATATGCTGCACATCGGGATCCCTGCAATGATCACCAATGCAATCATCCCTCTGTCCAGCGGTATCGTGGTAGCGATGCTCGCCGCTTACGGCGTTGACGCCGTCGCCGGCTTTGGGATCGCCATGCGCATTGAGCCCATTTTCCTGATCCCGTTCTATGCCTTGTCCGCCGTGTCGAGCCCATTTTTCGGACAAAATATTGGTTCGGGGCAATTCGACCGCCTGCAGCAGGCGCGCAAAGTCATCACAGTTTTTTGCCTGGGGTTCGGCCTGGCACTGGGTTTGGTCCTCGTGTTGATTGCCAGGCCGCTGACCGGATTGTTCAGCAATTCAGAAGCCATCCAGGGGGTCGCCGTTCAGTACTTGTGGATCGTCGCGCTTTCCTACGGTGCTTATGGCCTGGTCATGTCAGTCAACGCATCGTTCAATGGGATGGGAAAGCCCATACCAGGCGTGGTGATTTCCAGTTGCCGGGTAGTCATCGTATTCCTGCCCCTGGCCTTCCTGGGCA
Organism: uncultured Wenzhouxiangellaceae bacterium; assembly: GCA_964443145.1. Classification (GTDB taxonomy): domain Bacteria; phylum Pseudomonadota; class Gammaproteobacteria; order Xanthomonadales; family SZUA-36; genus JAHEFT01. The sequence goes on from CAYUBS010000079.1 coordinate 3,795, forward strand.
GGGCCCTGTTCGATTTGCCGGGGCTATTTGCTGCAACCACCCTGTCCAACCTGCTGATGGGTGCCATTGGCTTCGCCTGGCTGGGGAGGCAAATCAATCAAGCCCGGTCCACATCTCCTCAACCCACGCCCTGATTTGTAACGCTTCGCGCCAACGATCGGATAATTCTGCCTGGTTGGCATCGGTCATCGCGTAAGGCGGAGGACCCAATTCACACAAAAATATCAGGGTCGCATCTTCGTCGTTGCGCGACCTCCAATGGCTGATCCCGTAATGCCACCATTGCTTGAATTGCTCGACCCATTCGTGGTGCTGGGGAAAATCGATCTGCACCTGGACCTGTTCACGGTTGGCGACCCGGCCTTGAAAACAATCCGAGCGCTGCAGAATCTTATTGACGTATTCATTGTCCCTGTCGCCCAGAGGTAAACGCATCTCCCGGTCTATCACGTAGTGCGAAAGATCTGCACAGAGGCGCATTTCCGGCACCGCCTCCATCAACTGCAGGGCGTAATACATGTCATTGAGTGTGCAATCACGGTGGGTCTCAAACAGCAACGGTAAACCGGCCTGCTGTGCATCCGACATCCACTGGCGGATCACCGGAATGCCGTTTTCCACGGTCATAGGCATGACCTGACCAATGACGTTTACCAGGCTTGCATCCAACTCGTTGGCCAGCGCCAGCAAGGGCGGCAGCTCTTCAACCGTTGCCGGGAATGCGTTGACCATACACTTCAGACCATAGTCCTGGTACAGCGGTTTGAGTTTCAGGAAATCGTCTATTTCATGGACCGCCGGGTCGATGCAAAGTCCGTGATAGCCCGCCTCGGCCACCATCCTGAAATTATCCTCCATCGGCCTTTCCGGAATGCCTGGCTGACGCAGTTCCATGGCCCACAGGGATTGGAAAATCTCGAGTTTTTGCATACGTTAACTCCTCAGGCCCGATGCCTTTATCGCCGCGAGAATCGCTTCAGGATCACCCATGGTCATCAGGTTCACCCCGGATATACCCGGAATGCCTGACATCTCCTGCATCAGGTCAGCACAAAGGTTTATGCCCTCCCTTTGCGGGTCCGCCGCATTGTCCAGACGTTCAAACACCGAGGCCGGGATGCGTGAGTCACCCATGTTTTCCTTGACCCACCTGGCTGTTTTGGTCGAAGGCAATGGTGACAAACAAACCACCAGGGAAAATGTTTCATGTAATTTTGCGGCCACGAACCGTTTCATGTAGCGGCGCAGGATATCCAGGTTGAAGCACAGCTGTGTCTGTGCAAACTGCGCGCCTGCCGAAGCACGCTCTGTCAATGACTCTGCCTTCCATTGGGGGCCGGGACGGAAAATACGGGCGCCGGTGCCGATAAAAAATCCATGCTCCAGCGACGCTGCGAGGCTTATCAGTTCCCTGCCCGTGAGATCAAATACAGTACTGGCGGGCACAGAGTGGTTTTTCGGCACCCGGTGACCGCGCATCAACATCAGGCTATTGACGCCAGCGGCCTGCAGGCCGAGTAAATCAGAATGCAGGGCACGACGGTTGCGGTCTCTGCAGCTCAGAATCGGTACGGTGTCCACACCATGGTTTGCAAGAATAGAGGCGGCTGACAGGGCTGACATTTGTACCCAGGCATAGGGGTTATCCGTCACCTGGAGTGCATCGACATGGCCGCCCAGCAGGTCAGCCTGGCGACGGATATCACTTGCAGTGGAGTCACGACGCACGGTGAGCTCCGCACTGATCGAGAACGAATCCCCCTGCATTGCTTCACGAAAAGCGCTCAAGATAATATCCGCACTAGAACGAATTCAGAAAAGACACGGCGTTCCCACCGTAGAGTTTTCCGGCACGGGCCCTCTCCAGGTAAGCACCTTCCCACGGGGTCGGTAGCCCATCAAGATCTCCTCCGGAGTCGGTTACACGTTGCACGCGATACTTGTGATACATCCTGAGTTGCTTACTAAACGGAATGACTTTTCCGGGATCGGTCCCGAATTGCTCGCGGTGATAGGCCGGCAGGCGATACCACGGCACCGTCGGGCGCTTGTGGTGTCCGTTATGAAATCCGAAACACAGCGTGAAATAGTTCGGCCAATCGTATTTCAGGCACTCGGGGTTGCTGAACGTATGTGCCTGTTCGGTAGCTCGACCGCCATATCGGGAAGGCGGGTCTTCCTCAAATAATGTGGGGTTGCCATCGTAGTCATGCTGCAATCCATCTTTGAACCGCAGGATATGCATCATGATCAGATAGGCCACGATATACAGAATCGCCACCTTTGGATTAAACCACAGGACGGTCAGGAAGACTCCGCCGCGTATCAGGATGACCAGCAGATTGCGTATTCGCTGATCACGCCGCTGGGGAATGATGAATGCTCCGAACACCGTAACGAAGTGCATCACGATGTCATGTGCCGGTATGTAAAACCACTCCAGAAAGCGAATCCACTGCACTAGTCTTGGGTGGTTTTCAAAAAACTCATCACACATAAACCAGACCGCATCATCATTATCCATGTGGTGCCGGAAGTGCTTGTAGCGGATGTCCTCGAACGTGCCGTATGACGTACCGCAAATCCAGTTGAGAACGCGCCCGAGATGGGCATTCGTATCGTTGCTGCGAAACACCGTGTTGTGGCCGCACTCATGAATCATGTAAGCGCAGATGGTCATGGCATGACCCAGCAGCAACGTGGCAGCAGCGTTGACCCACAGGTTATCGCTGAACAAGCCGAACAAACCCAGCAGATAACCGCCCATCCCGTACAGCAAGGCTGCACCGTGAAAAAGCAAACCCCGGGGTTCGTGGAAATAATCGGTTAACACACTCATCAGCCCAGTATTAACCGGCTATTTACGACCTGCAAGTAAAAATGGAACGGCTGCTGGCGCCATCAGGCGGTTGTCATGATCAGCGCCCTCGACAATGCCCATTTGCCAGTTGAACGGAGTATTAACCTCCGTAGCAAGTTCGCTGCCCATCTTGAAAAATGCGAAGCCCCGTGCAAAGCGATGTTCGCCTTGCTCCATCGCCTCCGGGCTCCTGCGCAGGCTGGAGTGGTCTGGATCCGTATCCTGATCTCCCAGCAGAATGGTTACAGGAAGAGCCAGGCTTTTCGCCAGATCCAGGCGGTCGACAACTGATCCTTGCAAGCCATATGGAAACGCCACGTTGAAATCCGGCATCGTGTACCAACCGGCATTCGCAGCAACGATTTGATCAACCCTTGCATCGGGCACATGAAAAATAAACCGGTGAACAAACTGCGCGCCGGCGGAGTGCCCATAGATTGAATAGCTGTCCACAGACAGTCCAAAGCGAGAGCGGGCGTCATCGAATATTTTCTCAATCGCGGTATAAGACCACTCGGATTTGGGATTCACCTGCCCGTTATCATCAAAGACGTTGCCCAGGTTATAGCTTTCCGGGCCTGGAAAATCGGCCTTGCTGAATTCCGGCACAAGTAACAGAAAGTCATGCTCTTCGGCCAGGTCACGCCACTGGTCACGGTACTCATCGGCATTTCTACCTCTTCCATGCATCACGAACACCACCGGGCGATCGGGTGCCAACCCCGTTGGCCGGGTCGCAAACACCCGCAGTGCCGGGCCGTCCCAGGACTTGAACAGGTACTGAATTTTTGCGGCCTCAACCGGCGCCGGCCATGCCAGAACTGCTAGCGCAAACCAACTGGCGGCAAAAATTTGTAGTGTCCTGATTTTCATAATCCTGTGTTCTTTAAACGCCTCGCTAATCTGCTAGTATCCATGCATTGATAGAGCAACTTCAACAAAGTTGCCTCCGGATGTGAATGACTTTGATTAATTCCGGAACCGGCGGGGGGCTTCATCAGTCATGCTAGAATCGCTCAAAAGATAAAGGACAACAAAGTGGCGGAAAAAACCGGAATGGCTCTTCACTGGAAAATCCTGATTGCACTGGTTCTGGGTGTGATTGCGGGCTATTTCAGCAGCGACGTCACCATCGGCGGCACCACGCTCGTCAGTGTCTATGAATTCGGCGGCCAGCTTTTCCTCAATGCACTGAAAATGCTTATCGTGCCCCTGATTGCCTCCTCCATTGCAATCGGTGTAGCCGGCCTCGGCAATACCGATTCGCTGGGTAGCATGGGATTCAAAACCATGCTTTTTTACGTCCTCACAACCACCACCGCCATCATTACCGGGCTGATCATCGTCAACCTGGTACAACCCGGTATCTCCGACGGCCAACCGGTCGGTGAATTGCTTGCACTGACCGGCAACGCGGACGAAATCCAGTCCAGGCTGGCCGGACGGGGGCTGGGTGAATTACCGCAGATCGCCCTGCGTGCCGTGCCGCCCAACATTCTGGCCGCCGCTGCCGGTAACGAGATGCTGGCAATCATTTTCTTCAGCGCGCTGTTTGGTTTCTTTATGTCCCAGATCGATCACTCTCTGGCCGAAACGCTCTACCGTTTTACCGACGGTGTATTCCAGACCATGTTGCTGATCACCCATTGGGTCATGGGTTTTGCACCCTACGGTGTGTTTGCACTGGTAGCAGCCGTGGTCGCCAAAACCGGCTTCGACGCCGCTGGGCCGCTGATCACTTTCAGCCTGGTGGTGCTGGCTGCGCTGATGATCCATGTTTTTCTCAGCCTGCCACTGTTTGTACGCGTGTTTGCCAAGAGCAGCCCTCTCAAGTTGATGAAGGCTGTGGCGCCAGCCATGCTGACCGCCTTTTCGACCTCGTCTTCCTCGGCGACCTTGCCGGTCACGATGGATAACCTGGAGTCACGCGGTGGTGTGCCCAATAAATACACAGCCTTCGTATTGCCTTTGGGTGCGACGGTCAACATGAACGGTACGGCTCTTTATGAATGCATGGCAGCCATTTTCATTGCCCAGGCTTATGGCATTGAACTGAGCTTCACCACACAGTTCCTGGTGGTAGCCATCGCGTTGGTCACATCAATTGGCGTGGCGGGTGTACCGTCGGCTTCACTGGTAGCCATCGCCATCATCCTCACCGCAATCGGCCTTCCCGTTGAAGCCATCGGCGTACTGCTGGTGTTCGACCGGGTTCTGGATATGTCCCGCACAGCGACCAACGTATTCGGCGACGCGTGCTGCGCCGTCATCGTCTCCAAAATGCAGGGTGAAGAATTACCCGCCCTGAAACTCGATAGTGACGGCGACTGAACTGCCCACCGCACCGAGTTTCTGGCTCGATAGCGCGCCGGGTAACCTGCAACCCCGAGCGGCGCTGACAGCTGAAATTGAAGCCGATGTGGCCATTGTAGGAGCGGGCTACACCGGCCTGTGGACGGCCTATTACCTGAAGAAATCCAACCCATCACTAAACATCGTCATGCTGGAAAGCCAGTTTGCCGGATTTGGCGCTTCAGGGCGCAATGGCGGCTGGTGTTCGGCTTACCTGTCAGGTATTGAACACTGGCTGGACGACCCCGACCAGCGTGAAGGTGGGATCCTGCTGCAAAAACAGATGTTCGACACGGTCGCGGAAATCGGCCGGGTCGCCAGCCAGGAGTCCATCGATTGCCATTTCGAACAATCGGGCGCGCTGGAAATCGCGGTAATCCCGGCCCAGATGGAGCGCCTGGAGCAGGAGCTTGAATACTCGCGGAAGCTTGGGTTCGACGATTCCGACTATCAGAGCCTGAGCCCGGCGGAGTTGCAGAACAAACTGAATGTGGAAGGCGCACTGGGGGCCATTCACATGAAACACTGTGCAGCGATTCAACCCGCTCTTCTGGCCCGCGGACTCGCAGAAGTGGTTGAGGGAATGGGTGTTTCGTTGCATGAACAAAGCCCAGTACTGCAGATTGATGATAAAACCCTGGTGACCGCCAGCGGAAAGATCAAGGCAGGCGCTGTCGTCGTGGCCACGGAGGGCTACAGCGGCACCATCTCAGGCCGGCAGCGGCGGCTGGTGCCTGTACATTCGATGATGGTTGTAACCGAGCCACTGAGCGACGGCCAGATAGATGCGATAGGGTTTGACCAGAGGTATTGTTTTGGCAACCTGGACTGGCTGGTGACGTATGGACAACTAACGGCGGACCGGCGCATCGCCTTCGGTTGCCGCGGAACCTACCACTACGGTTCCCATATCCGGACCTTCAACCCCAATGACCCGGAATTCGGGCTGGTCAGACAAACCCTGCTGCACTTTTTCCCGTCGCTGGAAGGCATATCCTTCACCCATTCATGGGGTGGATGCATGGGAGTTTCCCGCTCGTTGCGACCGTCGGTCAACTTTAACAGCAAACAAAGATTCGGCTGGGCCGGCGGCTACTTTGGCAACGGAGTGGGCGCCAGCCACCTGGCAGGTCGCACCATGGCCGACCTGGTTAGTGGAGCAAGCACGGAACGTACCGAAACACCCTGGGTCAATCCGACCGATGCCCATCGCCGGTGGGAACCGGAGCCCCTGCGCTGGCTTGGGGTGAAATCACGGGCCCGTTTGATGCAATGGGCAGACCGCGCCGAGTACTCCCGCAGCCCGGCCGCGCCGCTGATCACCAGGACGATTGATACACTATTTCCTTAACTTGTCCAGGCAGGCACCGATCAGTTGATATTAATAAACATCGTTTTTTCAGGACCCGTAAATGAAAGCCATCCATCAAAAACAAGAGCACACCAATTCCTATTATGCCGCCACCGTTAATGAGGTGACTGACTACCCTGAACTGGAAGGCAGCATTTCCGTCGATGTCTGCGTGGTCGGCGCCGGCTTTACCGGCGTTGCCACCGCCCTGACACTGGCCGAACGGGGTAATTCGGTTGCCCTGGTCGAGGCCAACCGGGTTGGTTGGGGTGCGTCCGGACGCAATGGCGGGCAATTGATCAATGGCATCAGTGGGCTTTCCAAAATCCGCAAAAAGTACGGCGCGGGCGTCACTGACATGCTTTGGGACATGCGTTGGCGCGGTAACGACATCATCCACGAACGGGTGGAAAAATACGGCATCCAGTGCGACCTCAAAAAGGGTTTCATAGAAACGGCATTGAAACCGCGACAGATGAAAGACCTGGAAGAGTACGCGGCAGAGATGGAGCGGCATAACCATCCCTATCCATACGAACTGTGGGACAAAGAAAAGACCCGCGATATGCTTGGCACAGATGCTTACGTTGGTGGCTTCGTCAGCTACCGGGACGGCCACCTACACCCGTTGAACCTGTGTATTGGAGAAGCGCGCGCCGCACATGGACTCGGTGTTCAGATCTTCGAGCAATCGCCCGTCACGGGGATTGAGCACGGGCCCAGACCGGTCGTCGTGACAGCAAAAGGCCGGGTCGAAGCCGGCAAAGTGGTGCTGGCCGGCAATGCCTATCATCTTTTGGAATCGAGTCACCTGGCAAACCTGACGTTTCCCGCTGGTAGCTACATTATCGGCACCGAGCCACTTTCCGACGAGATGGTGGCGGAAATCAACCCGCTGGACCTGGCCGTCTGTGATCTGAACGAAGTGGTCGACTACTATCGCCTGTCCGCCGACAAGCGTCTTTTATACGGCGGCCGCTGCAACTACTCCGGGCGTGAACCTGCCAGCATCAAAAAAGC
>CAYUBS010000079.1:11477-13900 GCA_964443145.1 uncultured Wenzhouxiangellaceae bacterium
ATGAAGCACTTCAGAATTCCAGGTTCGCAATGGATGGGCAACCAGATCATCGCACTGGGCATGCTCTATTTCCGAATGAAGGACAAACTCTAAGCGCATAAAAAAGGCGGGGTGCTTAAGCACCCCGCCTTGTCTTTGCTGATGGTTAATCAGCCTCTTCTATTACCCTTAACGAGCATGCACCGCATCAACGGAGTAGGTCTTGCCAACGCCATGGCAAGCTGAGCAGGCTTCGCCCAGATCGGAGGAGTTGGTGTCTGCATGCACTGCCGCTGCGTCGCTGTCATGACATGACAGGCAGGAAGCGGTTTCAGGCAGCATCGGAGTCCACAGTTCTCGAGGAGTCGTTACTGCTTCCAGGCCGCTGGGCAGCGGAAGCTGGTACGTGCCGTCATCGTGACAAGCTTCGCAGTTACGCAGGTCGCCAACATACTCGACTTCACTGAAGTCATGCAGGCTGCTCTTATAACCGTAAACCACGTAACCGTTCTCCAGTTCTGCTCCACGATGGATCTTGTGGATCATGAAACGGAAATCGATCGACTGTGGCTCGCCCGTACCGTCAAGCCGGACAACTTCATCCGTTGCTGATGGCATATGGCAGGTCTGGCAGTAGCCGTTAGCGTCGTGCCGGTTGTTACCGTGCAGGCTCAGGTTGGAGTGACAGCTTTCGCACTTAGCGTCGTCAACCACCATGCGCCTGGCAACCGGAGAGGTATCCGTTACAGCAAAGGGTTCGATGAAATTCTGCATCTGGTCACTCATGCCAAACTCATTGCTTTGACCCTCGTTGATCACTGCACTCAAACGGCCTTCTACACCGATTGCGAATGAACCCATCGCATCAATCGGAAGCCGGGAAGTAAAGTTGAAGACCCAGTTGCCTCCACTAGGAATCAGCTTGCCCATTGCATTGTCCTGGGCGTAAAACGTGAAATCTGTGTTCGGGCCGGAAATTGAGAATAACAACCGGTTCATGTCAGACGGCTTCAGCGGACCAGCCTTCGTGCTCAGAGAGAAAGTCACTCTCGGACGATCACCCGGATCCGTATTCTGGACGTCGATGATTTCCACCAGGACGCCACCCAACTGATTGGATTTATAAGCCACGGTGTGTGAGCCGGCCACGGAAAGATCATATTCCTTGCCGCTGTCCGGCCTGTGGCAGTTGGCGCATTTGCTGTCATCGGTCTGTACCGGATGGAACTCACCGGACTCGAAATCGAGCGCATCATGGCATGACCCACAGGTCCACCGTGACGGATTGGTCATCCAGACCGTGTGATCTACCGCAGCCGTTCCCTGGTAAGCACCTGGAGGGTTGTTGGCACATCCGAAAACCGTGTTATCGACCGCCAACTCCTGCAGCACGTTTCCGGTTCCGCCTTCAACCAGGAAGAACTTCTTGCTATCGCTAACCCACTTGCCCGTTGCCTGGGAACCGGCGCCTCCGGCGCTGGCAAACAGGGAACCGTCTGCTGCATTAATCCGGACGTCGATATTACCTTCATCGCCCCAGGTCATCTCAGTCATGCTCAAGCCAGAGGCATCACAGACCGGTGGAGTGTTCGGATTGGCGACCATCGGAAAATCGCCGGTAGGCGTTCCGCCGGTATGGCAAATCTGACAGTCATTGATATCTGCAGGGAATACAACTTCTGAGTAATCGTGCACAGACTGTCTGTAACCAACGATGGTGTATCCGTTCTCCAACAAAACACCCGCGTGGATTTTGTGTGTCATGTAGCCCATTTCAACTGAGTCGCCGGTATCCGGGTCGATACTTTGAGTCGGATTGTGGCAAAGAACACACAGGCCTACTTCCTGTCTTGCACCACCATGTATCGCCAGGGGGTCATGACAGTTGTTGCAGGTGGCCGTAGTAACCATATCCCGGGGCTGTGGTGTGCCATTGCCTGAAGGGATAAAAGAATCCAGCTCATTGCTTACATAGCGATCCAGACCGAATTCGGTCAAATCACGACGCGCATAAATGCCCAGGGTGTGCGTAGCGCCCGTGTCAAAGTCGGCGGGCAGCACGGTGGCAAATTTGTACATATAAGTGCCATCACCCAAGTCGGTATAGGTTCCACCGGAATCAGTAGATGCCTGTATCGCAGAATCTTCGTTATCCGGACTGGTCGCTAAACGCGTCGTATACGCTACGTAAGCTTCCTCACCTGCGGGGATGAAAGAGAGAATGAAAGAAGTACTGACAGGACCAGGCGTAAAGACGCCTTCACGGTCCAGTGGCAGGCCTGCCGGATCAGAAATGCTGAATGTCACTTCAGGCATCAGATCAGCGGGAATTACTGTGTCCAGTATTTCCAGTTCCAGACCAGGCCGAACAAAAAGAATTTCCGCTTCGGTCAGATAGAACTCCTTGTTGACTTCGGTATAGCCCGCGTCACCGGGTTCTGCAC
>CAYUBS010000080.1:0-13832 GCA_964443145.1 uncultured Wenzhouxiangellaceae bacterium
GGGTTTTTTCGGTAATCGCGGCCTCAACAGCCGCCAGGTCGGTGATATCCACCAGGCTGGTCGTGATGCCGTTTTTGAGCGGCAGCAGGTCGTGCATCAACGCATAGCTGCCTCCATAAATGGTATTTGAGGAAACGATGTGATCGCCGGCGTCGCACAACTGGATCAGCGTGGCTGAGATAGCCGCCATGCCACTGGCGGTGCAATAGGCGCCTTCGGTGCCTTCCAGCGCGGCCAGTTGCTTTGACAGGCTGTAGACGGTCGGGTTGAAGTGCCGGCCATACAGGAAACAGCCACCCTTATCCGGGCCTTTTTCGCCGCAAAATATATCGGTCAGGATGTCCGGATGCATGGCGGTGAAAGTCGTGCTGGCTTCAATCGACATGTTGACACCGCCGTGCTCACCGAATTCATGCCGGGTGTTGGCCAGGGTTTCGACCGGGTTTTTAACTTTTGGGTGCTGGAGAACGTTAGGTTGTTTTTTCATGATTCCGTCCCTCGTAAGCTTTATCGAGTTATGTTCTGATATGTGAATTAATTATAGAATATAATGCTTGTATATAGTGTTCTTACGAAGATAATTCGTAAAAGGTGCGAAATGAGAACTTTGGATCGAATCGACTACAGGATTGTGCGCCTGTTACGGAATAATGCTCGGCTGTCGAACAAAGAACTGGCGGAGCAGGTTGGCCTGGCGCCCTCAACCTGCCTGGTACGCACGCGCATGCTGCAGCAAACCGGCGTGTTGACCGGATTCAAGGCGGAAGTCGATCCAGCAGCGCTGGGTGTGGGCTTGCAGGCCATGATTTCGGTGCGGCTTAAACGTCACTACAAACCGGATGTAGAAGCTTTTCGCCAGCATGCACTCGAGTTGCCCGAAGTGGTGCGCCTGTACCACGTGGCCGGCCCGATTGATTTCCTGGCGCACGTGTGGACGAAAGACTCAGCGCATTTGCGGGACCTGGCGATGACAGCGTTCACCTCGCGCAGGGAAGTGTCACATATCGAAACCGAACTGATTTTTGAGCACGTCAGTTGCCGCGACTTGCCCGCGTTCCTGGATGACTAGCCCCACAGGCGGGGGCTGAAAACGTCGACGACGCCTTTGTTATAGCTCAATCCCAGCGGGTGGTCGTACTTCAGCAATAACGGCCCGTCAATATCGACGAAGTCGCAAAGCTGGGCGACCACGAAGGAAGGCGCCATACCCAGCGAGGTGCCGACCATATTACCGACCATCAACTTGCAGCCCTTTTCCCGGGCGGCACGGGCCAGTTTGAGCGCCTCGGTCAGGCCACCGGTCTTGTCCAGCTTGATGTTGATCATGCTGTAGCGCCGGGCCGCCTGTTCCAGCTCACTGCTGTCCAGGCACGATTCATCGGCAGCCAGGGTTATCGGCGAATCAAACCCCTCCAGTATTGAGTCGGCGCCACGTGGCAGCGGCTGTTCAATCATGCCCAGGTCCAGACCGGCACATTTCGGGATCACTTCCTTCAGCAAGTCGAAATCCCATCCCTGGTTGGCGTCGACCACCAGGCTGGCGTCCGGCCGGGCGGCACGGATGGCGGCTAGTTTTTCATAAGGCTGGTGGCCATCAAGTTTGATTTTCAGGACCGGGGCGTCTGCTGCGTCCGCGGCCTTTGCGGCCATCGCCTCCGGAGTGGACTCCAGCCCGATTGTGAACACCGTGGTGACCGGCTTTGGATCAATCCCGGTCAGCTGCCAGATGGTTTTTCCGCTACGTTTGCATTCCAGGTCCCATAAGGCGCAATCGATGGCATTTCGTGCGCCCCCCGCAGGCAGTAATTGCTGCAATTCGTCCCGTGTGATGCCTTTACGGATTTCACCGGCAACGGCATCTACCTGCTCAAAGATGCTCTGGGCCGTTTCATCGCGATAGAACACGCCCTGGGCCTCGCCACGGCCGGCAAAACCCTCTTCTGAAAGCTGGACGACCAACCCGGGTGAGGTCAGCCATTCATGGCCTGAAATTCGGAATGGCTGGGTCAGTTCCCAGTCTTCCAGGTGCGCGCTGATTTTCATGGATGCTCCTGGTTAGTATTTGCGGACTAAGTATTCCAGTCGAGGATAACCTTGCCGGCGTTGCCGCTTTCCATTGCATCGAATCCCTGCTGGAATTCCGTGTACGGCAGGCGGTGAGTGATGATGGGCGACAGGTCCAGGCCACTCTCGATGAACACGGACATCTTGTACCAGGTTTCGTACATTTCCCGGCCATAGACACCCCGGATCGTGATCATGTTGAAGATGACCTTCTCCCAGTCGATCGCATAGTTTGTATCAGGAATACCCAGCACCGCAATTTTTCCGCCGTGACACAGGTTGTCGAGGATGTTCTGGAAAGCGGATGGTGCACCGGACATCTCCAGCGCCACGTCAAAGCCCTCACTGATATGCAGTTCCTGCATGACGCTGTCCAGAGATTCGCGCGTGATGTTGACGGTGCGCGTGGCGCCGAGCTTCGAAGCCAGGTCGAGGCGGTAATCACTCAGGTCGGTGATCACCACGTTGCGGGCCCCGGCGTGGCGGGCGACCGCTGCAGCCATGCTGCCGATGGGGCCTGCGCCGGTGATCAGGACATCTTCACCCAGCAGATCGAATTGCAATGCGGTATGCACCGCATTGCCATAGGGGTCGAATATGGATGCGATATCCAGGTCGATACCGGGGCGGTGTTCCCAGACGTTGGACATGGGCAGTGAAATGTATTCTGCAAAGGCCCCGGGCCGGTTGACGCCGACTCCTGAAGTGTGGGCGCACAAGTGCCGGCGTCCGGCCATGCAATTGCGACAGCGGCCGCAGACGACGTGGCCTTCACCGGAAACGATCTGGCCCGGGTGAAAATCATTCACATTGGAGCCGACTTCTACGATCTCGCCGACGAATTCGTGTCCGGTGACCATCGGAACCGGGATGGTTTTTTGGGCCCATTCATTCCACAGGTATATGTGAAGGTCGGTGCCGCAAATCGCGGTTTTAGATACGCGGATAAGAACGTCGTTGGTTCCAACCGTCGGTTCCGGGACGTCCTCCAGCCATATACCCTTTTTTGCTTCGCGTTTGACCAGTGCTTTCATGACTTTGCCAATGCCTCTCTAAAAGTTTTCAACAATGTATTTGACGATTTTACTGCAACCATCGATCAGTGGGTCGACACAGGGCAAGTCGGTTTGATTCGACAGGTCCGCCAGGTACGGTTCGCGTTGCTGTGTGGGCAGCATGGAAGTGTTGACACTGATACCCACGCATTGAATTTCCGGGTTGGTGCGGCGCCCCATGATGACGTGTTGCCGGATGCATTCTTCAATGGAAGGCAGGTCGTAGTGTTCCCAGCCGGATACCCGGGTCCGGGTGGCGTCATGGCACACCACGAAAGCATCCGGTTGTGAACCGTGTAACAGACCCAGGCTGACGCCGGCATAACCCGGATGGAAGAGGGAGCCCTGACCTTCGATCACGTCCCAGTGGTCAGCATCGTTGTCCGGCGAAATCAGCTCTGCAGCACCGGAGATAAAATCCGCCACTACCGCATCAATCGGAATGCCTTCTCCGGCCAGCATGATTCCGGTCTGGCCGGTGGCGCGGAAGGTCGACTTCATGCCGGCCTCGCGCATAGCCTGGTCCAGAGCCAGTGCCGAGTACTTCTTGCCAATGGCGCAATCGCTGGCAACCATCAGTACGCGCTTACCCGTGCGTTTGGTGCCTGTGCCAATGGGTATTCCCTCCGGTGGCACACGCACGTCGATCAACCGCGAACCGCTGCGTTTCGCAGCCGCTACAATAGCCGGGTTGCCGGACAACCTGATGTGCAGGCCGCAAACGATGTCGAGCCCTGCAAGAGCTGCCTGTTCCATGACCAGCCACCATTGTTCCGGTACGGCTCCGCCTACCGGTGCGACCCCTATCAGAAGGCTGCCGACTCCCGATTGTGCGGCCTGCTCAATCGTCATGTCTGGTACGCCAAGGTCAACGCCGCAACCCGGAAAGCGCAACTGCCCGGCCACCAGTTCCGGTCGCCACTGGACAAGTCCCAGGCCTGTTTTGGCATAAGTGGCGTCACCTTCTTCGCCAATCAGGATCAGGTAAGGTGCCTTCAGGTTGACTTTGGTTCGGATGGCCAAGGCTTAGCCGTTGATCAGATCTTTGGTGGCAATGGAATCATCGGCCAGCCTGGTTTTGTCGATGGGCAGATTCTGCAGCAGGATCTTCTTGCCGGCCATGAACTCGCCGGGCCGGTTGACCGCATCGACCGCCAGCAGGCGGTCACCCTCGAAATAAAACACCGCAAAACTGCTGCTGCTGTCCGGGTCTCCCCGCAACACGAGGTTGTCATAGCCCTGCGACAGACCGGCGATTTGCAGTTTCGCATTGAACTGGTCCGACCAGAACCAGGGCAGGGCATGGTAGGGCTGGGGGCTGCCATTGAGCGTTGCCGCGGCGGTTTTCGCCTGATCCATGGCATTTTGTACAGATTCCAGCCGCACCCGCCGCTGATAAATAGGATTGAAATGGCGGGTACAGTCTCCGGCGGAGACGATATTGGGATCGCTGGTGCAGGCAAATTCATCCACCAGGATGCCATCCTCCACGGCCAGCCCGGCTTCGGCAGCAAGGCGGGTATGGGGAAGAACCCCCACTGCGATGATGACCAGGTCAGCGTCCAGTACCGTGCCATCGGCACAATGCACATGCTCAACCTGTTCCTCGCCTTCGATTGAGGTTACCAGTGTGCTGGTCAGTACCCGTACGCCGTGTTCACGGTGCAGGCGTTGGTAGAATTCAGAAACCACCGGGGCTGTCACACGCTGCAGCACCCGCGGCAGGGCCTCCAGGATGGTCACTGACATACCCAACTGCCGCAGCACGGCGCCGGCTTCCAGGCCGATATAGCCGCCACCGACGATAACAGCGTTCTTTTTCTCGCCAATGCGAGTTTTAATGCGCTCGACATCCGCCAGCTTTCGCAGGTAATAAACACCCTGCTTGTCCGACCCGGTCAAGGTGATGGTGCTCGGATAGGCGCCCAGTGTCAGGGCCAGTTTGTCGTAAGTCTCGGTTGTACCATCATCCAGTTGCAGGGATTTGCCGGCACAGTCGATTTTCTCGACGCGCCGCCCCAACAGGAACTCGATACCCGCATTTTCCAGCACGGCGGCTGGACGGATCGGTATCTGCTCCAGGGACTTTTCACCCGACAGGATCGCTTTGGAAAGGGGGGGTCTCTGGTAGGGTTTTACGGGCTCATCGCCCGCCAGGACGATTCGACCTTCCCAGCCACCCTGACGCAGGCTGAGCGCCAGTTGGGTGCCGGCGTGACTGGCCCCGACAATGATGCACTTTTGATTCGACATGCGGACATGATATCTCCAAGGCCACCGGAACGACACCGGTGGATGTGGTTAATCGAGCCGAACGTTCATTTTTTATTCTTAGTCGCGGTATTATATGTGGCTTCGAATGACGTAAGAGAGGTTTGATGAGGCGTATTTCCATTCAGTGGGCGGTTTTGATGTTGCTGACAGCGGCCGTGTTGGTTTCCGGCTGTGCCGGCACTGCGCGTGGCATCACGTCTTCGGTTTATAAGCCTGATGAATCCCTGGCAGTCGTCGATACGAGCAGGTCTCAGGCAGATGCGATGGTCGTAATTCGCTACCCGGCGGTGGTTGCGGACGATGCCCTGTCTGCCTACTACAGCTCATTTCAGCAAAATGCGATAGGCGGCAAACCGGAGCTCAATGGTCAACGGCGGATGGAAACCGAACGCGTGGCGCAATCCATAGTCGCCAAGTCCAATTACTATGCGATGTCGCTGTACCGCGAGTTCAGAGACGGCTTACCGGCAAACTCGGTTCTGCTGTCACCCCACATCATTGAACTGGACGACCAGAACCAACTGACCAGCAGACCACTGCTTGCTTCGGAACAAATTCCCAGCGTCGTCACGATCGATTTCAACATCTACAGTTATCCAGACCCCGCGGAGATGATGGATTCGGAACCCCTGACCTTCGGCGACATCGTGACGCCGTTGTTAGTGGTGCACTCCAATCGCTGGTTGCGCGCACCCACCCATGGGCTGTTGCTTTCCAGCCAGCCCCTGCTGGTCTCAGCCTGGAACCAGTCGGAACGCCAGGCCGACATCCAGACCCAAACCCGCCTGAACGATTTGCCGTTTGATTACCAGCGCCCGCTGGATTTCGTGACTTTTCTTCAGCGTGGTTACGAGAGTGCGCCTGATTTGCCGGTAAAAAGTGCCGGCCAGTCACGCCGTGATGTTGATTCCGTCGAAATGCATCCGCTGGAGAAGATTCGTATGGACGGCAATGTCGTTGGCGTCCTGGACAGGGATTCCTCGGTAGATCCGTTTGCGGAGGATTTCGTCAAGGGCGCAGCAACCCGCGTCATCACGGCGTTGAACAGAACAGACCATGACCGTGCGACCTTTTTCGCCCGCCAGATCGCACTGTCCCGTTTCGACCCGGCGCTGGGTGAGGCCTTCCTGTCCCGCTCCCGCAGCGAGGACTTGCGCGCCCGCCTGGCGATGGGTGAAACGCTGATCGCGGCGGAAAAGCAATTCCTCTCGGCGCAATCTGAAAGCCTGTACCAGGGTGCTTATGAAGGCATCTACGGTGACCAGATGCGGCAAATGATTGCAGCGGAATACCGCATGCTGGAAGACCGCAGGGAATTGGCGCGGGCGCAGAACTGGAGCACGGCGATAGCTGTAGTGGCGATGGCGGGAGCCGTTTATGCCGGCTCCAATGGCAACAGCGGAAATTTCTTTCGTTCCAACACCATGCAAAACATGGCGATGCTGACTTCGATCTGGTCGATGAACACGGCTTTCAGCAAACATGCCGAATCCAGAACGGTTGGCGAAAATTTCCTGGTGCAAATGGCACCGGCCATCAACCGGCAGGTGTCCGTGCAGGTAGAGTGGCTGGAGTCCCGGCAGGAGCTGACGGCCCGGGATTTCAATGAGTTCCGTAACAAAACACTCGGCCTTTACCAATCCAGCGTAAGGGGGGTTTCAGCCCACACGTTTGACCCCTCCTGTGAGTTCCGTCACCCGGAACTGGAGCAGGGAGGCCGCTGGTTTGGACTGTGTAACCAGGGCATGGGGACCTCCAGCGGTTACGGATTGATCGTCGACGGGCAGGGCTCGATAGTGGAGTTTATTGGCACCGCGAAAGACGGCCTGGCCAGCGGTGATGGAGCCATGATTGTACGGTCTGCCTCTGAGGTCGGAGCGATGTACTACGAGGGGCAGTTCAGCCAGGGTGTACCCGATGGTGTTGTGCTGGTTGAAGAGCCGGGTCGTAAGCCCCGGGTCAGGACTTTCCGGGGCGGTAAGGACTCCGGAGCGGCAGACGCTGATCAATTGCGCTCCGTTCAGTTTTAGGGCATAAACCGATGGGCTTGAACGTGAGGTTTTCATTCCGTGTCATTGCAGCTGTCAGTGTGCTGTTGGCAGCGCTGCTGATTGCCGGTTGCGCCGGAACGGCCCGCGGTTCAAAGTCCTCGGTTTTCAAAGACTACAAACAGACTGAAGTGGTCGACTACAGCCTGTCCAAGGCGGACGCGCTGGTCATCATCCGATATCCTGCCGTCATCCACGAGGATGCCGAGGAGCCTTACTTCCACGCCTTCTCGATCAACGCGATTGGCGGCGAGGTTCCAGCGGCCAACCGCACCAAGAAAGTCACCACCCGTATCGCGCAATCGGTGATTGCGAAGTCCAATTACTACGTGATGTCGCTGTACCGTGAACTACAGAAAGAATTGCCGGAACACACCGTGTTGCTGTCACCCCACATCATTCTGTGGGACAGGGACCGGGGGCTGTACAGTCGGCCGATCCTGGCCACCGAGCAAATCCCCAGCGTGTTGACCGTTGATTTTAACGTCTATTCCTACCCGGACACTTCCGAGTTGATGGATTCACCTCCGGTCACTTTTGGTGACCTGGTTACACCGATTTTCGTTGTGCAGGGCGACCGTTGGCTGCAGCCACCGACCAACGGGCTGTTGCTGGCCAGCGGCCCGTTAGTGCAATCGGCCTGGAGCCTTTCAGAGCTTCAGGTTGAGCGCGATATCGAACGGCGGCTGGCGAATTCTCCCAGCAATTTCCAGCGCCCACTCGACTTTATCGCGTTTCTGAACCGGCGCTCAGCCGGTGGACCGAACCTTCCGTTGAAAAATGTGGGTGAGTCGCGTCTGGAAGTGCTTGCGGTCGAGAAATACCCGGTCGAAAAAATCAAGATGGACGGGGCGCTGCTCGAAAACCTGGCAGAAAACTTTACGCTGGATCCGTTTTCCGAGAGCTTCGTCAAGGGTGCGGCTGCACGGGTCAGGCATAGCCTCAGTGAAGTCGACCATGACAAGGCGACGTTCTTTGCCCGGCAGAGTGCGCTGGCGCGATTCGATCCTGAACTGGCGATTGCTTTCCTGGCACGTTCCGGGGGTGAAAATGTGCGTTCGCGGTTGCAGTTGGCGGAAGCCCTGATTGCGGCCGAACGGAAATTCATCGCGGCCCAGTCAGTGAGTATCTACGACGGCACTTACCTGGGCGATTACGGCAGTAAAATGCGGCAAATGATCGAGGGTGAATACACTTTGCTGGAGGATCGGCGCAGTGCCGCCCGGAAGGCCAATGTGACCACGGCAGTAGCGGCGCTTGCGCTGATCGGCTCTATCTATGCAGCAACGGCCTCCGGAGCTATCGGCGGAGTTGCCCTGCAGAGTTTCAGCGGCTTGCTGGTGCTGGGATCGGTGTGGGCCATGAGTTCGACGCTGGAAACCCGGGCCGAATCTGCGAAGATGTCGGAAAATTTCCTGACCTTGCTCGCACCCGCCCTGGAACGACAGATCTCGGTGCAGATGGAGTGGCTGGAATCGAAAGAGAGGATCTCTGCACTGGGTTTCGCCGAGTTCCGGAACAAGACATTGACGTTATACCAGGCGCGTATTCGCTCACTCGAGCACCGCTATGATGACAACTGCGTGTTCAATCACCCCGGATTCACTATCAGCGGCCGCTGGTTTGGGTCGTGCCGGGACGGACTGGCACAAGATCGTGGTTATGGTGTGATCATGGACGGGGCAGGAAATACGCTTGAGTACCTGGGCACTGCAGCTGCCGGTATGCCGTCAGGAACGGGCGCTATGATCGCCCGGTATGCGAGGGAAACAGGTGCTTTTTACTTTGAAGGTACCTTCGACCGGGGCCTGCCCAATGGTGTGTTAATGATCGAAGAACCTGGCGGGCGTCCACGGGTCAGGGAATTCAGAGCCGGAAAAGATGTCGGAAGTGGAGCGGCAGAGAAACTGCAGCGCCTGGTATTTTAGAGTTTTGGTTTGAATATGAAGAAATTACTCACATCGCTGATGGTTTCCCTGTTGCTGGTGCTGGCTGCCCCGGCAGTGGTGAGCGCCTCGTTTGATTTTGCATCGCTCGAAGGCCTCACGCCCGGCGAACAGTATCGTCAACTGAGTCTGCTGATGCTGGTTTCAGGCGGTGTCGATCCCAACCTGGTGGCCATGCTGCAACCGATTGCCGATGCCAACCCCGATGTGCTGAAAACGGGCAATTCCAATCTACAGCTGGATGATTTTGTGACCCCACTGGTACGAATAGTTGGCCAGGAAACGCTGCTGGCAAATGCGTCACAGATGTTCCGCTTCGCCAGCGAAAACAGTGTGGAAATCCAGCAACGGATGACCTCGATCGTTGAGTCGAACCCGATCCTGATCAGCATGGTGGACGTCAACGCAATCGCGGCGGATGCCATCATCATCCGCAGCGCTATTGCGGACAGTATCGAATATTCCGATGTAATCGATGACCCCGGCATGGCTTCGCAGCTCGAGGGTTTCAGGGGTCAGACGGTCTACCTCAGGAACATGATGGAATACAATATTTTCCAGCAGGAACTGGCCGTAATTACCAACCAGGCGATTGTCGACCTGGGCGGGCGGCTGGATGCATACCAGCGTATGTTCGACGACGATGTCGATCCGGACATGATCAGGCGGCGGGTCGAATCGGCCGAGATCATGAATCAGCAGAGCGGTCACCGCTATGAAGACCAGGCGATGATGAGAAATACCGAGTTGTTGATGATGTTGATCCTGATGGAAAGCCAGGTAAGGCGTTGAACTGAAACCCGCCCGGGTTGAGTTGTTTTGCCAAACCTGCCGGTTAACCAGATAATGGTGGCTGTTTTCGAGTTATTCCCCCACTGCGGAGATCACGTCGATGCCCAAAACCTTTAGCTCTTTGCTCGTCCTTGTTACTTTGCTCAGCGGCACCGCTCTGGCTGGTGGCCCGAATAATGATGAATTGGCCGCGGTTTTGGCAGAACAGCCGGATACTGTAAAAGCCCGATTTGAGTACCGCCATCCCCAACAGACGCTTGAGTTTTTTGGTATCGCACCGGGAATGACGGTGGTCGAGGCGCTACCGGGTGGTGGCTGGTACTCGAAAATACTGTTGCCCTACGTTGGTCCGAAAGGCCGCTTAATCGGTGCTGACTATGCGCCGGATATGTGGCCGCTGTTTGGTTTTTTCGGAGAGGATTGGCTGAAGAAAAAGGAAACCTGGCCGGCGGATTTCACGGCTGAAGCTACTGAATGGGGCGGTGAAAACGGGGCACCGGTCAGCGCATTTGCATTTGGCTCGCTGCCCGAAGACATGAAAGGCACCGCGGATGCCGTGCTGTTTATTCGCGCACTGCACAACCTGGCGCGCTTTGACAGTGAGGGTGGCTACCTGGCAGCGGCGCTGAAGGACACTTTTGATGTACTGAGGCCCGGCGGTATCGTTGGCGTGGTTCAACATGAAGCAAGGCCGGAGATGCCTGATGAGTGGGCCGGGGGGCAAAACGGTTATCTCAAGCAGAGCTTCGTGATCGCCAGAATGAAAGAGGCGGGGTTCAAGCTCCTGGCAAACAACGACATCAACGAGAACCCTAAAGACCAGCCGACCACGGATGACATCGTATGGCGACTGCCACCGTCATTAATGACCAGCAAAGATGACCCCGAACTCAAGACTAGAATGGAGCAGATCGGTGAATCCAACCGGATGACCCTGTTGTTCAGCAAACCCTGATCCGGAGACACCGCATGATTAATCTGAAAGTAAACGGCGAAGCGCGCCAATTCGATGGTGATGGCGACATGCCTCTGCTTTGGTTCCTGCGTGACCTGCTGACCCTGACCGGGACCAAGTATGGTTGTGGAAAAGGCCTGTGTGGTGCTTGCACAGTGCACCTCAATGGCCAGGCCATTCGCTCGTGCAGTGTTCCCATGGAGCGCCTTGAAGGCTCCGAGATCACGACCATCGAAGGTCTGGGCGCAGCTGGCGAGCACCCTTTGCAGATTGCCTGGGCAGAGCACAATGTCCCCCAGTGCGGCTACTGCCAGTCCGGACAAATCATGCAGGCTGCTTCTTTGCTCGCCGAAAACCCGAATCCGGATGACGAACAAATAGAGGACGCGATGGATGGCATGATCTGCCGTTGCGGAACCTACCAGCGCATCCGTGCGGCGATTAAGTCGGCCGCCGGGGGTGCAGCATGAAAACCATCAGGCAGGTCAGCCGTCGCGAATTTCTGAAAACTGGCGGTGTATTTGTAATCGGCGTATCACTGGCGGGTTGCGGCAGTGAGAAAATCCCCGGTTTGGGCACTTCGTCTTTGGAGGGACCCTGGTCACCGGACGTTTTCGTGAGTTTCGATGCTGAAGGCACTGCGACGATCATTTCCCACCGCAGTGAAATGGGGCAGGGCATCCGTACCGGCCTGCCTGCTGTGCTGGCGGATGAGCTTGAGGCTGACTGGAACCGGGTCAAAGTAGAGCAGGCAACCGGCGATGCAAAATATGGCGACCAGAATACCGATGGCTCGTGGTCGGTGCGCGGGTTTATGCAACGCATGCGGGAGACCGGTGCGAGCGCCCGGCTGATGCTGGAACAGTCCGCTGCACAGCAGTGGGGTGTCGAGGTATCCGAATGTAAGGCGAACCTGCACACCGTGGTGCATCAGCCCAGCGGCCGGGTGCTGGATTACAGTGAATTGGTCGCGGCTGCAGCAGAGCTTCCTGTGCCCTCCGTAGATCAACTCGAGCTCAAGTCACCCGACCAGTTCCGCTACATCGGCAAGGGCTTGCCGATTGTGGATATGCATGACATGACCCACGGTGGCGCCATGTACGGCGCCGATACCCGTATTCCCGGCATGAAATTTGCGGCGATTGCCCGTCCGCCGGTGGTGTTCGGCAAGGTGAAAACCTTTAGTGCTGAAAAGGCGCTGGCTGTAGCCGGCGTCGAACAGGTACTCGAGTTACCGGCAGCTGAGGCCCCGAGTGCCTTCAAGGCGCAGGGCGGTGTTGCGGTCATCGCAAGCAACAGCTGGGCAGCTTTACGCGGGCGCGACCTGTTGTCTGTCGACTGGGATGATGGTGCGAACGCCGACTATGATTCAGTCCCTTACAAGCAAGCCCTGCTGGATACCGTACGCCAGCCCGGCACTGCGCTACGCAACGAGGGCGATGTGGATTCCGCATTGGCTTCTGCCACGCAAACGCTGGAGGCGGAATACTATGCGCCGCATCTGGCGCATGCCTCGATGGAACCGCCGGCGGCCGTTGCTTCTGTGACAGCCGATTTCTGTGAGATCTGGGCCCCGACGCAGAACCCCCAGTCAATTATTCCAATGGCGGAACAGGTTACCGGGCTGAAGCCGGAACAGATCAAGGTCAACGTCACCCTGTTGGGCGGCGCGTTCGGCCGTAAATCAAAATGCGATTTCGTCGAGGAAGCCGTGGTTTTGTCCAAAATGGTGGGCGCGCCGGTGTTGGTGCAATGGAGCCGTGAAGACGATATCCGGCACGATTACTACCACTCGGTCAGTGCGCAGCACCTGTCGGCCGGCCTGAACGCGGAAGGGGCGGTAGACAGCTGGCGTCATCGCCTGGCCTACCCCAGCATCATGACGACCTTCGATCCATCGGTGAAGCAGGTCGGGGCTATGGAAGCCGGCATGGGTGCGCTTAACGTGCCCTATGACATCGCTAACCTGAAAATTGAGTCGGGTGACGCCGCCGCGAAGGTCCGAATTGGCTGGCTGCGTTCGGTCTGCAATATTTTCCAGTCGTTCGCTATCAATTCATTCAGTGATGAAATCGCCCACGCACGCGGGATTGATCCTAAAGAGAACCTTCTTGAGTTACTCGGCCCGGACCGCACGCTGGACTTCACCGACGTAGGGCTGGAGGCCACGGAGAACTACCCGTTTGAAACCGGCCGCTTGCGCCAGGTTATCGAGCGGGTTGCCAATGAGGCGGGCTGGGGTCGCAGTTTGCCGGACGGGCACGGCCTGGGTATCGCCGCGCAATACAGTTTTCATAGTTACGTGGCGGCAGTTATCGAAGTAGCTGTTGATGATGATGGTCGCTGGACGGTGCCGCAGGTCGACATTGCTATTGATTGCGGGCAGTACGTCAACCCGGACCGGGTTCGTGCACAGCAGGAAGGCGCGGTTGTCTTTGGCCTGAGCCTGGCGCGCGACAGTAAAATCACCGCCAAAAACGGTCGTGTCGAACAAGGTAATTTCAACAACTACCGGGTACTTCGGTTTGGCATGGCCCCGCAAGCGCGGGTCCACCTGGTGGAGAGCTCTGCGCCACCGGCTGGGGTCGGGGAACCCGGTGTACCACCGATTGCTCCAGCCCTGGCCAATGCGATTTTTGCTGCCACCGGTACCCGCTTCCGCGAATTGCCATTGGGTGGCATCCTCAAACCTCAGGAA
>CAYUBS010000081.1:0-13597 GCA_964443145.1 uncultured Wenzhouxiangellaceae bacterium
GGCAGTGGCAACAGATAAGCGTTCGATAGATCAAACTTCCTACACCGTTCAGCGCCTCCACCCATCTCAATGCTCAGCTACTATGAATAAGCTGTGAACACACTTGGCAATTTGACAAATTTTATATCCAGAATATTATATAGCTAAGCTTAGCTAAGTCTGGAAATGAGAAATGAAAGTCAACATGCATGAAGCAAAGTCACAATTATCGAAACTGGGTGAAAAGGTATGGGCCGGGGAAACGGTAGTCATCGCCAAGGCGGGCAAACCCTACCTTGACCTGCTGCCTCACAAAGACCAGCTGACACCCAGAACACCCGGGCGCTACAAAGGGGAAATAGTTATCCCTAATGAATTCGACCGCTCTTCGGAGGAGATCATTGCCGCATTTGAAGGTGAGCTTTGAAACGCCTTCTTCTGGATACTCATGTTCTGCTTTGGTGGCTGTCTGATGATTCTCAACTGGGCCAACTCACCCGCAAGGCAATTTCTGACCCGAGAAACCAGGTATACGTAAGCGCCGCGAGCACGTGGGAAATCTCCATCAAGAAATCTTTGGGAAAACTGTCAGCACCGGATGACATGGATAGCATCGTTGACGATGAAGGTTTTGAAAAACTGCCCATTGCACTTTTTCATGGTGATCAGGCGGGAATGTTACCCGGGCATCACAAAGACCCTTTTGACCGGATGCTGATCGCACAGGCGCAATCTGAGGGATTGGTTGTCGTCACGACCGACCAGAAAATTGCCCGCTACCGCATTCGGGTGATGGATGCCAAAAACTGATATCCGATTAAAGCACGACTAGATTTCATTGCCAGAAAAACCAGGGATGATATGCTTGAGTTTAGCAATGACACACGCGCTCAAAACCATCATCGTAGACGACGAGGCACTCGCCCGCCGGGGTCTTAAGCTGCGGCTATCCGGCCGGGACGATGTCGATGTCGTCGCGGAAGCAAAGAACGGCCGTGAAGCACTCAAGCTTATTGGTGAACTCAAACCCGACCTGGTCTTCCTGGACATACAGATGCCCGGCATGGACGGCTTCGACCTGCTGCGTGCGTTGCCGGTAGAGGACATGCCGGTCATTGTCTTCGTTACCGCGTTTAACGACTACGCCATCAAGGCCTTCGAAGCGAACGCCCTGGACTACCTGCTCAAGCCGATAGAAGACAGCCGCCTGGCAGAAGCCCTGGACCGGGTAAACGAGAGCCTGGATCAACGGCGTGCATTGGAGCACAAAAAATCCCTGCTGAAACTGGTTGGTGATATCACAGGCGAGCCGCTGGCGAGCATGGAAGAACTCGATGCACGCGGCATGGATAAACTGATAAAGAAGGAAGTGCCCAGGCTCGCGATCAAGGATGGCAGCACTACGACCTGGATCCCCCAGGACAAAATCGAATGGATCGACGCCGCCGGCGATTACATGTGCGTGCATTCCGAAGGCGAAACGCTGATCATGCGCATGACAATGAAAATGCTGGAAGAGTCACTCGACCCCGACTACCTGCAACGCATCCACCGCTCCACCATCGTCAACATCCACAAGGTCACCGGGATGCGCGCCCACATCAACGGCGAATATTTCCTGACCCTGGAAGGCGGCAACACCGTCAAACTCTCCCGTACCTACAAGGACAAGCTCAAACTATTCAGTTGAGGCGCCCGTGATCCAGCCAGAACTCAATGCCCTGCGTATTCAGGGCAACGTCCCCGGCCAGAACGTCATGGAGCACTTCATCAGTGCTGGTCACCCCGTGGCTGCGAGCACGTGTAACCAACCACTCCATCATCGCCCCCTGGATGGCACTTTCACGATCGTCCAGACCATCCATTTCCTCGCCGAACGCGGCGAACTGCCTGACGCCTGAAATCATGTCGTTTGCCAGACGGTCAATGTCCTGCACGCGGCCAAAATGTGTCAGGTACATATTCTTTGGCTTTTTCGCCAGCAAACGCTGGACCGATGCAACCAGTGCGTCCGGATCAAACTGGATCGGAGTCGTAGTGGGGAACAGGAACGGGCCGTTCCGGGTGTCCAGATCCCGGTAGGATATACCGAACGTATCACCGGTGAACCAGCCGCGTGTCTGCTCATCCCAGACGCAAAAATGATGGCGTGCATGCCCCGGTGAATCCATGAACGACAGGGGGCGTTTGCCGACTTCAAGGCTGCCGCCATCGTCCATGATAATGACCCGGTCTTCCGCAACAGGCACCAGCGAGCCGTACATTTGATCAAACTGCTCATCACCGTAAACGGCACGAGCGCTTGCTTCCAGCCTTGATGGATCGATCATGTGCCGCGCGCCGCGGGGATGAACCACCAGGCGGGCATTGGGTAAATACTGCATCAACTTGCCGGCACCGCCGGCGTGATCCAGGTGCACATGGGTCACGATCACGTGACTCACTTCTTCAGGCCGGCGTCCCCGGCTGGCCAGTACATTCAGGATCCGGTCAGCGCTGTCGTTATTCCCCGCCTCCACCACCGCGACGGCGGAGTCGGTTTCAAGCAGGTAACAGGCAGCCATCCGGGCGCGCACCATGCCACTGTCGATAGCGACAATTCCACCTTCGTATTCCAACACCGTGATGCATTCAGTCATACCTGCTCCGATCAAAAACATTCAAAGGAAGGGGTGTACATTTTCGGTTGTTCGGGCACGATAACGCAATGGTAAATCCATCCAACATGGCTGGCACGGGAAAATTACTCCGGGTCACCCTCCTGCTGACCGCCGGGCTGCTGGCTCTGCCGGCCTGGGGCGATACGCTGGAGTTTACGGTAAAGGGGGTCGAAGAACCCCTGCTCAGCAATGTTGAATCACGCATAACGCCTTTCAGGGTAGCCGGAAACAACCGCCTGTCACGCCGGCGTTTGGCAGAACACCAGGAGGATGCAGAACGCCGCGCGACCAGCGCCCTGCGTCCGTTCGGTTATTACCATGCACAGGTCGATAGTGAGCTGGTCGCCAATGGGGACGCTGACTGGAAAATCATCCTGCGGATCGAAAAAGGCCCGCCGGTGCTGATCTCAAGCCTCTCACTGGAGATCACAGGCCCCGGACAAAATGATCCAGGCCTGCAAAGCTGGCTATCCGACTGGCCGATGAAAAAGAACGATGTACTCAATCAGGCCACCTGGGAAGAACAAAAGGCCACAGCACTGACACGGGCGGAGGAACATGGCTACCTCAATGCGGCGTTCTCGCAGCACGTAATCGAACTCGATCTGGAGCAGAACCGTGCGGACATCAGGCTGCAGCTCGAAACGGGCGAACAGGCGGTGATGGGCTCGATCGTTTTTGAGCAGAATCTGGTCAACCCCGCCGTACTGGAAAACATACCCCGATTCAACGAAGGGCAGCCCTATGATGCCTGGCTGATGGAACAGCTGCGCCTTGATCTGTGGAGAGCCGGCTACTTCAACTACATCCAAGTGGTGGAGGAGCGCAGGCTCGAGGAAAGCCCGCCACGGGTTAACCTGTTGGTCAAAACAGAAGCACGCAAACGCAATACGTACCAGGGCAGTGTTGGCTATGGAACCGACACCGGACCTCGCTTGCAAGCCATCTGGGCCCGCCACCTGCTATCCAGCCGCGGGGACAGCATGAACATGAGTCTCGGCTGGCAGCAACAGTACAACGAAGTGTCGTTTCGCACCACCTACCGCCTGCCTCGCAAAGTTCCCCGCAGACAATACTGGACGGCGGAGCTGGCGTTCAAATCCGAGAATCAAAGCTTCAAGGTACGACCCAACGGATCGAATGAGCTGATTACGCTGGCCAGGGGCAACGTCGACGACTACGCCTTTAAACCCGGTTTATTGAATGTCCGCGGACTAAAACGGGGTTACCAGCAGGTATTCGAACTCTGGTACGTCCAGTACCTCAGAGAAAGAGCAAATCTCACACCCGTTGACGAACTACCCACCGGATTTTCCGGGAGGCAGATTGCGGCCAACGAGTTCGATCAGCTCAGCAGGGACAACGAGTCACTGTCGCTCGGCGTCAGCTGGGACTGGCCGGTCGTGCGGGGAAGTGGCTTTGAGACCGTTGGCCACAATCATAAGGCACGTGTATTTACCTCGAACACGGCCTGGGGGTCGGATATAGACTTCACCCAGCTCTATATTTCATCAAAATGGAATACGATTTGGAACGACCGCTGGAAATTTCTGCTGCGCGGTGAAGTGGGATATTCAGACGCACGGGTATTTGAACAATTCGTCCAGGTGGGAGATGAGCTGATCGAATTTTCAGTCACCGAGCTCCCCTCCGCCTATCGCTTCAAAGCAGGCGGCAGCCAGAGTGTGCGGGGTTATGGCTTCGAAAACTTAAGCAACAACAACGTGGGTTCCAACAACATCGTCACAGCCAGCGCCGAGCTTGAATTGCGTTTTCGGGAAGACTGGTCGGCAGCCGTCTTTTTTGATCTGGGTAACGCGTTCAACGACTGGGATTCGACGACGTTGAAAAAAGGCGCCGGTGCAGGCATCCGCTGGTATTCAATCGCCGGCCCCATTCGCCTGGATTTTGCCCGGGCGATTAACGAGCCGGACCAGCCCTGGCGTATTCACTTCACCATCGGGACGCCCTTGCTATGAGACTGCGTAAGACCATCCTGCTTCTGTCCACCGCGCTACTGTTTTTGCTGGCAGGACTGGCCGGCTCCTGGACCTGGCTGGTGCACAGTGAATCCGGCGCTCGCTGGCTGTTTACACAGGCGCAGAAACACGTTCCGGCGAGGCTCACTGCCGCGTCTGTTACGGGCAGCCTGGGCTCCGGACTGCAACTGGGTCAGTTGAATTACGAGGACGACAGCACACAAGTCGACGCCGAGCGCATTAGTTTCGCGATAGAGTTCGATCTTTTGCCGCCCGCCATTAATTTTGAGGCGCTGCAGGCTGAAAAGATCAGGGTCAGCACACTAACGTCGGCCGGCAATTCTTCACCAGAAGAAAGTGGAGGTCTCGATCTTTCACTACCCCTGCGGGTTACCTTTGGCGACATCAACATAAGCGATGTCGAATACCTGCCCGGACCGGAGGAAACGGCGATTGAGGTCCATTCAATTGTGGCTTCGGGAAGCCTGCATGAACATCTCGTCCTGGACCGTCTTTTTGTCTCGATTCCAGACTACGAGCTGGCCTTGTCGGGCCACCTCGGCCTGGCATCCCCGCATCTGCTTGCAGTCGAACTACACATTACCGGTGAACTTGACCTGCAGGGCCACATGGACGGCAGCCTGGAACACATGGATCTGGTTTTGGACTCTTCCAGCCCCGAACTTCAGGTCAGCGGAACACTGCGTGATCTATTGCAAGACCCTGCATGGGACCTGGACATTGCCTCATCCCGGCTGCAGTGGCCCCTGGACGCGCCGGAAGCAGATGTAGTCATCGCCGGCCTGCAGGCACGAAGCAAAGGTTCGCTGGCAGGCTACAACCTCGACCTGGCCGGTAAAATAGAACTTGAAGGGCTGGAGCCTTCCCGGCTGCAGTTGACGGGATCAGGCACGCAGCAGGGTTTCACTCTGAGCTCTCTGTCGTTGACAGGGCCGGAGCTCGATCTCCAGGCATCCGGTTCGGTCGACTTGCAGGATCAACTGCAACTGGCGCTGGAGACCCGGCTCAACCGCCTCAATCCTGAAAAATGGATTTCCGGCTGGCCGCAGAATCACCCGGTCAATGGAGAACTGGACGTACAGTGGGACGGTGGAGACCTGGACATTTCGCGCTTCACACTGGCCGTTGCAGGTAGCCCGCTGTCTGTCCAGGGCGGCGCACTCATCGACCTTGAGGCAGGTATTGTGGACGGGCAGCTTAGCTGGACCCACCTGGACTGGCCTGTTGGAAGCGAGAGCCCGGCCATCAGCAGTGCGGCAGGCCAACTACAGGTATCCGGCCAACCTGATGACTGGCAGTTGGATGGCTCCTTTGAAATCCAGACCAGCGATTTTCCAGCCGGCCAATTGCAGCTGAGCGGTTCAGGCAACCGGCAGTCCCTGGATGCAACCATCCATCAGGGAACGGTACTGGGTGGAACTGTTTCCGGCAGCCTCGCCTGGAATTGGGAAGGTCGCCAGGCATTCAACGCCAGGCTGGCCCTTGCGAACATGGACCTTTCGTCGCTGTATCCCGAGCATCCTGCGATCCTCAGCACGCAGTTATCCGCTATCGGGCAACTGCAACCCCTCGAAATTGGCGTCGATCTTCAACAACTCGCAGGGACTATTGATGGTTTGCCAGTTCGGGCCAATGGCGGAATTCACTATGCCGATAACATGATTCGCGCAGATGGCCTGGAGGTCGAATCCGGGGATTCCACGCTTTCCCTGGACGGCAGCCTGTACGAGCCTGAAGGGCTTGTGTTTAAAGCCAACATCGATTCACTGGCCAAATTCTCCAACGAACTCGGCGGCGCCATGACGGCCAGCGGAACACTTTCCCTGGATCCGGAATCCCCGCAATTCTCAGCCGCCCTTTCCGGGCAGCAATTGCGCCTCGGGTCAATTGAAATCGAACAGCTGGAAACCCTCGACCTGCCCGGTCCGGACGGCAGCCCGGGCAGTGAATTCGTCTTCTCCGGACTGCAAGTGGGTTCACGCAGCATCGACTCGCTGTCCATATTCTTGAGTGGCAACCATCCACTCGACCACATCGCGCTCGGTGCGGTGGTTGAAGGCACCACCATCAGGCTGGATCTGGACGGTGCCATCATCGACTGGTCCGACCCGTTCACCAGCGGCTGGCGCGGACAACTGTCGGTGCTTCGACTTGACCACCAGGAGATTTTCAGCCTCGCCCTGGACTCACCAACCAGCATCGAATTGAACTCCAGCAGGGCCTCCATGGAGCAAGCCTGTTTCAGCGGCACAGGCGAGGCCCGGTTGTGCGTGGAGTCATCGTGGGCCGGGGCGGAAGAAATTGAGCTCGCACTAGAGGTGGATGCCCTTCCAGTAGCTTTGGCAGAATTGTTTGTCAGTACTGATCTCCGTTTCAGTCAGGTTTTAAACGGTACATTGAACTGGTCCAGATCAACGGGTAACAGACGCAAAGGTAACGCCAGATTCGAAATTTCTGCCGGCACAATCAGCCTGCTGAATGATGAAGAGGACAGGTTCGAGACCGGTCCCGGCCTGTTTGCCTTTAATGTGGAGGACGGGCGACTCAGCCAGGGCGATCTGGACCTGACCTTTCCGGGAAATGGTGCCATTGACGTCGACTTTGCCATCCAGGATTTGAGCCTGGGCCCCGATAGCCCAATACAAGGCAGCACCCGGATAGAGCTGAAAGACATTGGAGTTGTGGGTAGCTTTTTCCCCATGCTTGATATCATCGATGGCGTCCTGGATGTAGATTTGACTCTTTCCGGCACAATGACAGACCCGGCATTCAACGGCAAAGCGGAACTATCGCAGGGCCGGCTTGAAAACCTCGGGGCTGGTTTTTCGTTCGTGGATATCAATCTTTCGGGCAGTGTCAGTGAGCTCGACAAGTCAGCACTCAAAGGCAGCTTCAAAGCCGGTGAGGGCAAGGGAGACTTCAGTGCCAACATCGATTTCGTGGACATGTTATCGCCAGTGATCAACCTCGCCCTGAAAGGCGATTCGCTGACACTGATCGACGTACCGGACCTCACGGTCATCGCAAACCCGGACATCGAGCTAAGCTGGCAAAACAATACCGTGAACATCAATGGCCGCCTGTTTATTCCGACCGCGCGCCTGTCCCCCAGCTTCCTGCCAGAGAGCAGCGTCCGGCAAAGCGCAGACGTGGTTATCACTGCAGGCGAGCTGCCTGTCACAGCATCGGATGACCTGAAGAAGAGTGAAGTTAACTTCCTTGGCAACATCGAGGTAGCGCTGGGAGAAAGTGTCAGTGTGGAAATGGACTTCGCCGAGCTCAGCGTCACCGGTACGACCGGGTTCAACTGGCAGGAGGGGATCATACCTGTCGGGAATGGGAATTTTGACCTGCGCGGGGAAATCCTGGCTTACGGACAGCGCCTGGAAATCACCCGGGGACGAATCGGTTTCCCGGGTATCAAGGCGGACAATCCACACCTGAACATCCGCGCGGAGCGGGATATCTTCGGAAACGTTCAAATACGCAAAGCCGGCCTGATGGTAGCTGGCACACTGCGAAGACCCATACTCGAAGCCTACACAGTACCCATGACCAACAAGGACCGGGCACAGACCCTGCTGATTACCGGCAGCGATTTCGATTTCGAGCAGGGTGTCGGTGCCGTGAATGTCGGAATGTATATCCTGCCCCGGCTTTTCATCAGCTATGGCATCGGGGTGTTTGAAGACGGCAATGTCGTCAGCGCCCGCTACGACATTGGACGCGGGTTTGGTATCAAGGCGACATCCGGAGAACGCGATACCGGCCTGGACATCAGCTACACGATTGACCGCTGAAATCTCGTATCATGGTCTACATGCCACGATTAGCCTCCAAAATGTGTTTTATTTCGTTGCTGCTTATGGGCAACGCCACCGCCCAGGTATCCCTTGCAGAACCTAACTGGACCCTCGCCATGGCCCGGCAGGCAGCTGCGCAGGTTAATGCCGATGAAGCCGTCAGGCCGCTGTTTGAGCTCGCTCGAGCGGGCAAGGACCGTCAATTACTGGCTGAACTTATCCTGATCGAGCAACGCAGCGACTGGCCGGAACCGGCCCGGGAAAACGTCCTTTACACCTTTGCCGCCGGCCTCGCTGAAATGAAGGCCGGAACGGTGGGGGCGGACGTATTCAACTATCTGGAAACCTATCAGCCGAAAACACGTGTACCGCATGATGACCGCGAAACGGTAGGGGTACCGCTGTTTAATATTGGCGCCGCAGCAGCCGGTTCCGCCAATGAATGGCGTCGCCGGCAGGCAACTGATTTCGCCATCGGACTACTGGGCCAGGGGAGCACGACGTGGCTCAGCTCCTACCTCGACGCCCGCCCGGAACAGCGCAAGGGCTTCGAAGATGCCATGGCCGCCGCCGGCCCGCAGCAACTGAGCGAGCTGGCACAAAGCGCACTCACTGTCATGGCGGAAAACCCCGCCCTGCTGGCCGTAGTCTCGCGGGCAGGATTGCTACTGGCCGACCCTGATTTACTGCAAGAAGTCGTTCTGGCCTCAAACGAGCCCGGCCTGGCCCGGACACTCAGGGCGGCATCCCGGGTCTTGAGCGATGCGGAGAGCTTCGCGCTTCTCGAACATTCAATCCACCATGCACCCGCAGTAAACAGCGCCATCGCGATTGCCGAACTGGCGCCCATGCGGATCAATCGTTCCGAGATGAAAGAACTGATGACCGGCTTGCTGGAGAATCCCGAGTTAAGTGCTGCAGCGGCACTGGTGCTCGAACACAGCACGCAGGCAGACACCGGGAAGCAGAAATCCCGACTGGAGGCCGGGGGGGCACGGATTTCCGAGTGGGTAGAATTCGCGTCGGTGACCGACGATACGAAAATCGCGCTGGGCTATTCGGTGCCCATTCCGGTTGACACCCCACTGCCGTTCCAGGGCTTTCGCAGTTATGCCGGATTGCATGCACGCCACCAGGATCTGGCCAACACCACGCCCTGGGTGCACGCCCATGCCATCGGCACCACCCGTAACGGCCGGACCATCTGGGCCTACCAACTGGGTGATGCCGATCACGAAACAGCGGATGGCCGCCGGGAGCATGCCATGCTGTCCAATGGCGGCATCCACGCCCGTGAATGGCAATCGCCCGAAGTCACTACCGGTATCATCGAGCTACTGGCGCTGACGGAAGATGATCATCATCTCGTCAGCTACCTGCGGGACAACGCCAACATTGTTGTAATCCCTGTTCTGAATGTGGATGGCTTTTTGCAAACCCAGCGATACCCCCGTAGGAACTGGATGGGCACCGACCCCGATGACCCGGAGTTTTCACCCAGGGACGGCCGCATGCGCCGCAAGAACATGCTGGGACCGGACGAAGACCTGCTGACCCAGGGCGACCACTTGCTGGGTGTCGACCTGAACCGCAACAACCCGCCCTACTGGGCCAGCAATCCAGGCAGGTCGTCCAGCAACCCGGACAGCATCGTCCACCATGGCGCCCTCGCCCACTCGGAGCCGGAAACACAGGCACTGGTGGCAGCCACCGGGCTCGGGCCTGTCGACAAGCTGAGCATGTACACCGATCTGCACTCCTTTTCGCAAGTACATTTCTGGACCCGCAACAGCAACAACCGACTGGCCTCACTGACGGAAAAGCTGCTGGAAACGTTTAGCGGCCACCATAGCGCCTTTGCAGCCGGCAAATATTATGCCTACGACAGGTCGTTTGAAGCACCCAGGAATCAGGGCATAGGCCTGACGGATGAATATTTCACCCACACCTACCAGGTGCCTTCGTGGACGCTGGAGATTGAACCTTCCAACGGCAGCCACCCCGAACTCCCCGGCCAGGGTGCAGACTACGGCGGCCTTGGGCGCAACGGGCATGATGGCTTCATCCTGCCGGAGTCAGAGGTAGAACGGGTGCGGACGCAACTGGCGGAGAGCTTTGCTATCGCCTATTACCGCCAGTCCGGACCCCCGGCGATCCGTCGTTTCCGGCTGGTCGACAAGGCCACCGGAGCGGTTGTTTTCGAAGCAGCGTGGGATACGCTGGATGCACTGACCCGACAACTGCACACCTTCCAGGCTCAGCCGGTTCAACTGGGCCGTGACTACAGCGCCTGGCTAGCCTGGGACAAACCCATGCGCTGGCGTATCGATGGTGAAGTCACAGCCTTGCCGGGACAATCCACATTCACACTCAACTTCGACACAGATACCGTCGTCAATGGCACTGATCTGGACGCCACGATTGGCGAAGAGCGCTGGTTGGACACACCCGGTGGCATGCCTGACGGTTACCTGAGATACCGGGATGACGCTTTGGTTTTCGATTTGAACTTCCTGCGAAGTGAAAACAACAACAACCTTTTGCCAGGCATCGTTGACGCCACTTTTGAAGCCTCCGCCTATGATTTTACCGCCTACCGGGGTGATGCAAATCCAGCAACGGTGGCCCGTTGGGAAAATGGAGGCTGGACAGGCTACGAAAACAGCAACGGCGAAGACCTGACGGACACAGGCGGCAAGGATTCGACCCTACGGTTCCAGATCACTCCTGACACGCTGGGGGACCCGTTCCTGGTCGATGCCGGCACCTCTTCCGCCTGGTTCGACCCGGAACGCAATGGAGAAGGCTTCATGCTGGAGATCCTCAGTGAGAGCCTGGCCGTGATGTACTGGTTCACCTACGATACTGAAGGCAACCAGGACTGGTACCTTGCCGAAGGTGAGATCCAGGGAAACCGAATCGTATTCCCGGAACTGATGCAGGTTTCCGGCGACGAATTCGGTCCAGGCTTTGACCCGGAGCAGGTGGAGCGAACCGTGGTGGGTTCAGCCAGTTTTATCTGGTCTTCCTGCGATGCAGGGGCCATGAACTGGGAAACCCACCGTCCCGACGAGCCCCGCCGGCAGGGACGGATGAACCTGCTCCGCCTGACCCACGTGATGGGCATCGATTGCGGCAGAATGATGCTGCGGCCGGAGCTGCCGGCCGGCCGCCTGAGTGGGTCCTGGTTCGACCCTTCACATTCCGGAGAAGGCTACGTCCTGGAAGTCATGGCCAACCAGCAGGCCCTGGTTTACTGGTTCAGTTTCGACTCTGAAGGCAATCGCCGCTGGTTCTTTGGTACCGGCAACATCGTTGGGAACAGGCTGGAGTTCGACGAGATGCTGACAACACTTGGTGGCCAGTTCGGAGACAGTTTCGACCCTGAGGCTGTGCAACTCAAACCGTGGGGTTCGCTGGAACTCGAGCTCACCTGTGACCAGGGAGAGGCCCGCTTCAAGCCTACAGAAGAAGGCTTCCCTGACGGCACCCTGGACCTGTCACGGCTGACTATACTCAGTGGCCTGGAGTGCGGCGATTGAGCAGCTTACCCGGAATATTCGGGAATCAGGCAGGCAACGGCCGCCATTTCTGAATACAATATGCGATCTTGAACTTTAAGTCGGAGCTTTGTAGTGGACAACCAGGAAAAACACGAATACTGCACGAACAAATTAATTGAATTGGCCAACGAGTTAAAAAAGGAAGATATAGATCCCGCAGTGGTATCCAGCGGGCTAATGACGGCATCAAGCATTTACGTCACCTATGTCGCTGCAGGCAACAATGGCGCGCTGGAGCCCAGCGGTGTAGATAAAGCCGTCGATGCCTACCGGCGCATATTGGAGCACTTCCAGAAGGTTAAAAGGTCCGACCTGGAGGAGCTCCAGGCCAAGAGCTGATATCCGGACACCCCGATGGACATGCCCCTGCCACTGAAACTCTCTGAAGTCGTTCCGCAACAGGACCAGCTTCAGAGATCTCTGCGCGAACTTCGCATCTCGGTTATCGACCGCTGCAACTTTCGTTGCAGCTACTGCATGCCGGCAGATTCGTTGCAGGGCAAAGGTGTCTTCCTACCGCTGGAAAAACTGCTCACTGACCACGAAATCGTGAACCTGGCCCGGGCCTTCGTAGAACTGGGCGTCAGAAAGCTGCGTATTACCGGCGGCGAACCTCTGCTCCGGCCGGGTCTGCCCGCGTTGGTAGAGCAGCTGGCGGCGATCCCTCAGCTGGAAGATATCGCGCTGACCACGAATGGCGTGATGCTGACCCGCCTGTCGGAAGACCTGGCCGCGGCTGGCCTTAACCGGATCACGGTCAGCCTTGATACGCTGGACCGCGACGTGCTGGCAACCATGAGTGGCGGCCGGGCAAAGCTGGATCAGATCCTCCAGGGCATCGCAGCCGCCGAAGCAGCCGGGTTCCACCACCTGAAGATCAATACAGTTGTTCAAAGGGGGGTTAACGACCACACGGTTATGGATCTGCTGGCGCATTTTCGCGGCAGCGGCCACCTGGTGCGGCTGATAGAGTTCATGGACGTGGGCAACAGTAATCACTGGAGCGAGAGCGACGTCGTACCCAATGCCGAGTGGGTGGAGAAAATCAGCGCCCGTTGGCCCATCACTCCGATCCAGTCCGACAACCCCGCCGAAACCGCCAGGCGCTATGAATATGTCGACAGCCAGGGTGAAATTGGTTTGATCAGTTCGATCACCCAACCGTTCTGTGGCGGATGCACCCGTGCCCGCGTCACCGCCGACGGCTTGTTCTACACTTGCCTGTTTTCAAATAAAGGCACCAACCTGATGCCGCTGATCCGTCACAGCGAAGACTCCTCTGAACTGGGCCAGGCGATCAGCCGCATCTGGGCCAATCGGAACGACCGCTACAGCGAAGAGCGAGGCCTGCCGGGGCACGACCAGAAAAAGGTCGAAATGTACCGGTTGGGGGGCTGAACCGATGGACATCAGGGTCAGGTATTTTGCGGCGTTTCGTGAAGCAGCAGGGATCGAGTCTGAAGCGCTGGAATCCTCTGCAATGTCGCCGGCCGAGTTGTTTGCCGAATGCCGGAAGCGTCACCATGGACTGGAGAGTTATTCCGCCTCCATGGTCGCCATCAACGACGAAATGGCCGCCTGGGATGCACCAC
>CAYUBS010000082.1:0-13393 GCA_964443145.1 uncultured Wenzhouxiangellaceae bacterium
TCATCCAGATCTGCGCCCCGCTGTTCCATTTGCGTGGCCAGGCCACCGTCGAGCATCACAAAGCTCTGGCGGTCAAGAAAGGTCTGAAGTGGATTCGATTTCATCGTCCTGTAAGGATAAGCAGAAAAAAATTCCACCGCTACAGTTACTGTTATAGTCCGTCAGCCGAATGGCACACAATTAGTATAAAAATGAGGAGTTCTTCATGCTAGTAAAATCAATATTTACCGCAATCCTGCTTACCCTGTTTTCAACTGCTGCAATGGCCCAGCTCGAGCCGTGGAAAGATTACGACATCAGCGATGAACTGTGGGATATCACCATGGTAAAAGTGGTTCCCAACCGGGGCGACGATTACCTGGAAGGGTTGCGCGATACCTGGGTGGCCTCCAACAAAGTCGCCAAGGAACTGGGACAGATAGACGATTTCTTCATTTTCCGCAGCCAGGTCTCTGCAAGCGGTGACGCCAACCTGATCCTGGTGGTCAAGTTTGCCAACAGCGACCAGCTGGACCCCAACAAGGCCGAATACGACAAGTTCATGAAAGCCTGGGGTGAAGCCAACCGCGACTCAACCCGCGAAATCACCAAGAACTACCCGGCCATGCGTGAAATCACCGGTGAATACCTGGTGCGCAAAATAACCGTGAAGTAGACACATTCGAAGTTTTTTCTGGAAGCCCGGTTCGCCGGGCTTTTTTTTGTCATTGATTCCGATCACAATGACCCTCAGGCTGGAACATCACTTGAGGAGCTGCATTGCGATCCCTGAACGCTTTCCTGTTAACACTACTTCTGGCATGTCCGGTGGGTCTGGCCGCAGATGAACCCAATGAGTCCGATCGGGACGATAGCCGCGCAGAAGCCACACTGCAGTCACTGTCACGTAGTTTCTTCAATTGGCGGCGTGTCCAGCAACCTGTCCAGGGCGATGACATACCGCGTGTGGAGCGGCCCGACGGCTGGGTGCCGGACTGGTCCCCGGATGCGGTTGAAGGCTACCGCGATGACTATGAGCTTTTTCTGCAGTCGATCGACAACCTGGATACCGAAAACTGGAGTATTGAACATCAAATTGATGCGCTCCTGCTGAAAGCGGCAATCCAACGCGTTCACTGGGAGCTCGATATCCTGGCGGCGCCTCAACGCAACCCGTTGTTTTATGTCGACCAAACCCTGGGAAGTGTTTTTGAACTACTGATCATCTCCAGCCCGATGACTGCAAATCGGGCGGAGAATATTCTGCTACGCCTTGAGCATTTTCCAAAAACCATCAAACACGCCAAGCGCAATCTCGATCTGGCCGTCCGGCCTTTTGCCGAAGCCACGATAGCGACACTTGCAGATATCGAACCCCGTTTGCGGCGCATGGAGGCCGGACTAGCGCCGGTTTTTCCGGAAGATCTGCGCAGCCGTTTGCACAGAGCAACCGGCAAAGCAGCCTCCAGCCTGGAAGGCTATTCCCGGTGGCTGGAATCCCGGACGGACAAGATGCGAACCGCATTTGCATTGGGTCCGAACAAATACCAGTGGTTCCTGATTAACGTGGCACTGATCCCCGCCACACCGGATGAATTGCTGGCCCAGGGGCGGCAAGCCTGGAACCGGGCCGTCGCCTGGGACCTGATCGAGCAAAACCGTAATGTGGACTTACCGCAACCGCAGATGTTTCGAAACGCGGAGCAACAAGTACAGGCTTCCTTCCTGAAAGAAAATGAAATCCGTACTTTCCTGGAAACCCGGGACCTCATGAGCGTGCCTGACTGGCTGATGCATTACCGTAACCGGCCCATGCCGGTGTACCTTGAGCCACTTGCCTTTATGGGCGTTACCGATGACCTGACCTCCGAGACCCGCCTGGATGAAGACGCCTACAGCTACATCAGGGAACCCTCGGCCGACCTGCCCTACTTTGCCTTGTCCGCAGCACGTGATCCACGCCCTCTGATTATCCACGAAGGCATCCCGGGCCATTACTTCCAATTGGCCCAATCCTGGAAAAATCCGAACCCAATTCGCCGGCGCTATATTGATTCCAGCGTCAACGAGGGCATTGGTTTTTATGTTGAAGAACTCCTGCTGCAGGCGGGCTTGTTTGAATTCAGCCCGCGCTCCAGAGAGACCATTCATAGCTTTGCGAGGCTCCGGGCATTGCGGGTTGAGGTCGACATTCGCCTGGCCGTAGGTGATTTCAGTATCGACCAGGCAGCGGAGTTCCTGTCAAAGGTGGTTCCTATGGACTATGAAACCGCCCGGGATGAGGCTGTTTTCTTCGCTTTCAACCCGGGTCAGGCCATTTCCTACCAGGTTGGAAAACTTCAGATACTGGGATTTCTTGCTGATGCAAAACTCGTAAAAGGCGATAAATTTTCCCTTCGGGAGTTTCACGACTACCTGATGATCAACGGAAATGTCCCGATTGTGCTGCAGAGATGGGAGTACCTGGGCCTGGAAGACGCCATCCTCAGGCTGAATGCGCTGGGTGCCCAGCCGGTGTCCGTACCCCAGTAAAAGCCCGCCACTAAACCATTTTGCATAAAAAAACCCGGCCGATTGGCCGGGTTTTAGATATTGGAGCGGGAAACGAGACTCGAACTCGCGACCCCAACCTTGGCAAGGTTGTGCTCTACCAACTGAGCTATTCCCGCAGACGCTGCGTATTGTAAGGGAAACCATCTAAGAGTCAACACCACATGTGGGATTATGTGGCACAATACCGCTTCTCAAATTACAGGCGAGGGCCAAATGGCCAAAGAAGACGTAATTGAAATGGATGGCATTGTTATGGAAACACTGCCTAATACCATGTTTCGAGT
This sequence comes from uncultured Wenzhouxiangellaceae bacterium, assembly GCA_964443145.1. Taxonomy (GTDB): domain Bacteria; phylum Pseudomonadota; class Gammaproteobacteria; order Xanthomonadales; family SZUA-36; genus JAHEFT01. The sequence continues at coordinate 2,817 of CAYUBS010000082.1, forward strand.
GGAGCTGGAGAATGGTCACGTGGTGACCGCACATATCTCCGGCCGTATGCGCAAGCACTACATCCGGATCCTAACGGGCGACAAAGTGAAAGTAGAACTGACGCCTTACGATCTTTCCAAGGGAAGGATCACCTACCGGACGAAGTAATCCGTAAGACAACCGACCGGCATCTCAATCTGCAGATGCCGGCAAAGCCTTGGGTTCTACACTTTTCCCGGTCACTTTAAGTACCAGTTTATTATCTTCCCCGGCACTGTCCTTGCCGTCGGGCGCCTCAACCTCGACGTCTCCGCCTGAGGCCAGATCCCCGAACAACAGAGCGTCTGCCAGCGGCCGCTTGATTTGCTCCTGGATGACACGCTTCATCGGGCGCGCTCCCATCTTCGGATCAAAGCCCTGCTCGGCCAGCCATTCGCGAGCTTCGCGGCTTACCGTGATATTGACATCCTTCAACGTCAGCTGCTCTTCCAGTTCCAGCATGAATTTGTCGACAACCAGAAGAATGACCGGCATATCCAGTGGCTTGAAATTGATGATCGCATCCAGGCGGTTGCGGAATTCCGGTGCAAAGGCCTTGCGAATAACTTCCTTCACGTCGGTTGAATTGTCCTGTTCCGTGAAGCCAATAGAGCGACGGGCGCTTTGTGCCGCACCGGCATTGGTGGTCATCACCAGGATCACGTTGCGGAAATCTGCCTGACGCCCGGTGGTATCGGTTAATGTGCCGTGATCCATCACCTGTAGCAGGATATTGAAAACATCCGGGTGTGCCTTTTCTATCTCATCCAGCAAAAGCACGGCGTGCGGGTTGCGGGTAACCGCCTCGGTCAATAAACCGCCCTGGTCGAAACCGACGTAACCGGGAGGTGCGCCCACCAGGCGTGATACCGAATGAGCCTCCATGTACTCAGACATGTCGAATCGGATCAACTCAATACCCATGGTCATCGCCAACTGGCGGGTGACCTCTGTTTTGCCCACACCGGTCGGCCCGGCGAACAGGAAAGAACCGATGGGTTTTTCTTCATCACCCAGCCCTGCACGGGTCATCTTGATTGCGGCTGACAGCGCACCAATCGCCTCGTCCTGTCCGAACACGACCAGCTTCAGGTCACGCTCCAGGTTCTTCAGCGCATCACGGTCTGACGTCGACACCTGTTTGGCCGGTATCCGTGCCATGTGCGCGATGATCTGCTCAATTTCAGCTTCGTCGATGATTGTCTTGCGCTCATCCTCTGGCAACAGGCGCTGGCGGGCACCGGCTTCATCGATGACATCGATCGCTTTGTCCGGCAGGTGCCGGTCATTGATATGACGGGCTGAAAGCTCGACTGCAGAGACCAGCGCTTCGTCGGTATATTTCACGTGATGGTGGTCCTCGAAACGGCTTTTCAGGCCGCGCAGAATGTCCACGGTTTCACTGATACTGGGCTCGGCAATATCGATCTTCTGGAAACGGCGCGCCAAAGCCCGGTCTTTTTCGAACACGCCCCGGAACTCCTGGAACGTCGTTGAGCCAATACAACGCAGTTCTCCGGAGGCGAGCATCGGTTTAATCAGGTTGGAGGCGTCCATCACGCCGCCCGAAGCCGCACCGGCTCCGATAATGGTATGTATCTCGTCGATGAAGAGGATCGCATCGGGGATATCCTGCAATTCCTTGATCACCGCCTTGAGGCGCTTTTCAAAATCGCCCCGATATTTGGTACCGGCCAGCAGTGCACCCAGGTCCAGAGAGTAGATGGTCGACTCTTCCAGTATTTCCGGAACTTCTTTGAGAACGATTCGCCGCGCCAGTCCTTCCGCCATCGCGGTCTTGCCCACGCCGGCATCACCCACCAGTAGCGGATTGTTTTTGCGCCTGCGGCACAGGACCTGGATGGTTCTCTGGACTTCCTTGTCACGACCGATCAACGGATCAATCCGGTCTTCACGCGCTCGCTGGTTGAGATCAGTGGTGAACTGCTCCAGCGCACTGCTTGTCTGTTCCGCGCCGGCTTCCTCCACATCCAGTACCGAAGCGTCAGCTTCGCCGGCATTCTCGCCATCCAGCTTGCTGATGCCATGCGACAGGAAGTTGATGACATCCAGCCGGGTGACGCCGTAGCGGTTCAGCAGGTAGGCCGCGTAGGAATCTTTTTCACTGAAAATGGCAACCAGTACGTTGACGCCCAGAACCTCTTCCTTGCCGGCGGACTGTACATGATAAAGCGCACGCTGCAACACCCGTTGAAAACCGATGGTCGGCTGGGTGTCCCGACTGTCCTCATCGCCCAGCAAGGGCACGGTGTCTTCCAGAATTTTGCGAACGTCCCGCTCCAGTCCTTCGATGTCGACACCGCTGGCGCTGATAACGCTGAGAGCCGAGGCATTATCAAGCAATGACAGCAACATATGCTCGACGGTAAGGAATTCGTGGCGTTTTTCGCGTGCTTCCTGGTACGCCTGGCTGATGGAGAGTTCGAGTTCTTTACTGAACACTGGGCTTCTTCCCTGGCTGCGTTATTGATAATAGACCGCTGGTGCCGGAAGAATGTTTCAAGCTTTCTCCATCGTGCACTTGAGCGGATGCTCACTCTGACGTGAATAATCGTTGACCTGCGCGACCTTGGTTTCCGCAATCTCAAACGTGAAAACCCCGCACACGCCCTTGCCCTTGGTGTGCACGTGCAACATCACCTGGGTGGCGCGGTCGTGGCTCATAACGAAGAAGACCTTCAGTATCTCGATCACGAAATCCATCGGTGTGTAGTCGTCGTTGAGTAGGATCACCCGGTACATCGGCGGCGGTTTAAGCTCCGGCCGTGCTTCCTCGAGTGCCAGGCCCTGCTCTTTGTGCGATTCCATTTCCTGTCCCATGGCGCGATTTTATCCCAGATGTCATTATTCGGATAGTGCCGGGTTTTTTGAACGGCCAACCGTCCCCACCTATGAATTTATGAACATGAGCAACTCAAAACAGGATTTAATCATGGTGGCGATGTCGGGCGGCGTCGATTCCGCCGTGTCTGCCCTGCTGTTGCAGCAGCAAGGCAAACCGATTGCGGGCATGTTCATGAAAAACTGGGAAGAAGACGATCGCTTCGGGACCTGCCCGGCGGAACAGGATGCGGCGGACGCACAGGCGGTTGCCGATGTAATGGGTATCGCACTGCACCGGCGAAATTTCGCCGCCGAATACTGGGATTTCGTGTTCGAGGAATTTCTCGACGAATACCGGGCCGGACGTACCCCCAACCCCGACATCCTGTGTAACCGGGAAATCAAGTTCAAGACCTTTCTCGAGCATGCGATGGACCTGGGCGCCGACTACATCGCCACCGGACATTACGTCCGCAGCGACTGCAAGGATGGAGTTCATCGCCTGCTGCGGGGCCTCGACCCCAACAAGGACCAGAGCTACTTCCTGTACACCATCGGACAGCAACAACTGGCGCACACGCTTTTTCCGGTGGGTGAACTGCTCAAACCGGAAGTACGTACATTGGCCGAAGACTGCAATTTGCCGGTACATGCCAAGAAGGACAGCACCGGGATCTGTTTTATCGGTGAGCGCAACTTCAGGGATTTTCTGAGCGAATACATCCCACCCTGCCCTGGGGAAATCAGGACGATCGATGAACAAGTGATAGGCCAGCACACCGGTCTGATGTACTACACGCTTGGCCAGCGCCAGGGTTTGGGTATCGGCGGCGTGAGCGGATTCAGCGACGAGGCCTGGTACGTATTGCACAAAGAGTTGCAGAGCAACGTCCTGTATGCCGGTCAGGGTCACGACCACCCCTGGCTGTTTGCAACCGAAGTAAGGGCAAGCCAGCTCAGCTGGGTTGCCGGAACTGCCCCCCTGGCAGGCGCTAAATTGACCGCCAAGGTTCGTTACCGGCAATCCGACCAGGCCTGTATCGTCCATGAAATCAACGACGACGAACTGGCCCTCCATTTTGAACAACCGCAGCGGGCCGTCACCGCAGGCCAGTCTGTCGTGTTGTACGATGGCGAGAACTGCCTGGGTGGCGGAATCATAGACTGGGCAGATACTCACCCGGCGACCCGGGCACTGATACCTCAAGAGAAGGTGAACCCATGAGAGAAAAAACACTGGCACTTGCCGGCGTCTTCCAGGCGACCGAACTGGTACGTCAGGCGGCCAACCACGGCACCTGGTCCGGTTATGCCGCCAGCGCCAGCCTGCACAGCCTGTTCAAAATCGAGGCCGGATCGACAGAAGAAGTCTACGGTGGGGTCAGCAAGATGCGACTGGGTGTGGAGACCATGCTTGCGGTATTGGAAGGCGATGGCCGCCATGCCGATTCGCTTCGCTATGCAGTGGGATTACTGCAGATCGAAAAGAAACTTCGACGTTCCGGCAAGCTCCAGCAACAACTTGGACAAGGGCTGGAAACCATTTCTGCGCTGGGGGATGAACTGGAACAGCATGAGTGCGAGGATTTACAGGCACATGAGATTTCAGAACTGTATACCGAGACCATCAGCACGCTGTCACCGCGGATCGTTGTTAATGGCAACCCGCAGTACCTGAGAAACGAACGAACCGTCGACTGGGTACGGACCTTGCTGCTGGCCGGGCTGCGCTCGGCAATCCTCTGGAACCAGCTGGGCGGAGGTCGTTTCGAACTGATGTTCGGTCGTAAAAAGATCATCAAGGAAGGCAAAGCTCTGCTGATGAGTTGAGTGCGGTAAAGCTATTATTAAGAACCATAATCAAAACAGTTAAGGATTCACACTGTAAAGCATGCCCGAATTCGGCGATAATTAGTGGTTCACCCAACCACCCAGTCGAATAACGGAGAACAGCATGGGAGATTCATTCTCGACCGCCTCCAGCCTCAACGTAAACGGTGAAGATTACCGTTACTACAGCCTGGAAAAACTCGGTCAGCAACACGATATTTCACGGTTGCCTTTCAGCCTCAAAATTCTGCTAGAAAACCTGTTGCGCCATGAAAACGGCGTCGACGTCACGCGCAGTGATATCGAAGCCCTGTGTAACTGGGACCCCAAGGCGGACCCCAGCACAGAAATCGCATTTACCCCGTCCCGCGTCGTTCTGCAGGATTTCACGGGTGTGCCTGCCGTCGTCGACCTGGCGGCCATGCGTGACGCGATGACATCACTGGGTGGCCAGGCCAACCAGATCAACCCTCTGTCACCGGCAGAGCTGGTGATCGACCACTCTGTACAGGTGGATAGCTACGGCCAGGCCAATTCGCTTGACCTGAATAACCAGATTGAATTCCAGCGTAACAATGAGCGCTACAGCTTCCTGCGCTGGGGGCAATCAGCCTTCAGTAACTTCCGCGTGGTCCCGCCCAACACCGGCATCGTGCACCAGGTTAACCTGGAGCACCTGGCCCGAGTGGTCTTCGGTACCGATGGCGTGGCCTACCCGGATACGGTTGTAGGAACCGATTCTCATACCACCATGATCAATGGCATCGGCGTTCTTGGTTGGGGCGTTGGCGGCATAGAAGCTGAAGCTGCCATGCTCGGCCAGGCCATCACCATGCTGATCCCCCAGGTTGTCGGGTTCAAACTGACGGGTAATATGCCCGAGGGTGCTACCGCAACCGACCTGGTGCTGACCATCGTTGAAATGCTGCGCGAACTGGGTGTTGTAGGAAAATTCGTAGAATTTTTCGGTGACGGCTTGCAGACACTGCCATTGGCAGACCGTGCGACGATCGCCAACATGGCGCCTGAGTACGGCGCTACCTGCGGTATTTTCCCGGTAGACGAGGAAAGCCTGCGCTACCTGACTCTGTCCGGACGCTCTGACGAGCAGGTTGCGCTGGTCAAGGAATACATGAAAGCGCAGGGCATGTTCCATTCGGCCAGTTCGCCTGATGCGGAATACAGTGCTGTATTGGAACTCGACATGTCTACGGTATTACCGAGCCTGGCCGGGCCTAAACGCCCACAGGATCGAGTTCTGCTGTCAGACATGCGCGAGAACTACCTGGAGAACGTAACCCCTCTCAGCGCCGGTCGTAGCGGCAGCGGGTCTGCTGAAGTCGAATACAAAGGCGAAACTTTCGAACTGGAAGACGGCGCGGTCGTGATCGCGGCGATTACCTCCTGCACCAATACTTCGAACCCGGCCGTGATGCTAGGCGCCGGCCTGCTGGCCCGCAACGCGGTCGCCAAAGGCCTGCGGGTCAAGCCCTGGGTGAAAACATCACTCGGCCCGGGCTCACGCGTGGTAACCGACTATTTCGTCAAAGCCGGACTGATGGATGATCTGGAAAGCCTTGGTTTCAACGTGGTGGGTTATGGCTGCACAACCTGCATCGGTAATTCGGGCCCCTTGCCCGAACCGGTTGGTAATGCGATTCGCGAAAACGATCTTGTTGCTTGCTCGGTGCTATCCGGAAACCGTAATTTTGAAGGCCGCGTCCACGCGGATGTCAAAATGAACTACCTGGCCTCACCGCCGCTGGTCGTCGCTTACGCGCTGGCCGGAAGTCTGAAGATCGACCTGACCCGCGAACCGCTGGGTGAAGACAACAATGGCAATCCGGTTTACCTGCGAGATATCTGGCCCAGCAGCCATGAGGTGCAGGAAGTTGTGCAAAACAGCGTGACCTCAGAAATGTTCCGCAGCAGCTACGCCAATGCGTTTAAGGGTGACGAGCGCTGGAACAGTATCGACTCGCCGCAGGGCGAAATGTTCGAATGGCAGGATGACTCTACTTACGTGCAGAACCCGCCCTACTTCCGCGGAATGACGCTGGAACTGCCCGATATTCCGGTGATCAAGGCTGCCCGTTGCCTGGCAAAACTCGGTGACTCCATCACCACCGATCACATCTCTCCAGCCGGTGCTATCAAAGAAGACGCTCCGGCCGGCGAATATCTGAAAAACAAAGGCGTGCAGAAAGCAGACTTCAATTCCTACGGCTCCCGCCGCGGTAACCACGAAGTTATGATGCGCGGCACTTTTGCCAACGTGCGTTTACGTAACCAACTGGCACCTGGCACAGAGGGCGGATGGACCACGTTCCAGCCCTCTGGCGAGCAAATGAGCATTTTTGACGCCGCCATGAAGTACCAGGCTGAGGATGTGCCACTGATCGTGCTGGCCGGTAAAGAGTACGGCACCGGTTCTTCACGTGACTGGGCTGCCAAAGGCACCAACCTGCTGGGCGTTAAGGCAGTGATTACCGAGAGTTTCGAAAGAATACACCGTTCTAACCTGGTTGGAATGGGGGTTCTACCGCTTAACTTCATGCCCGGAGAGACTGTGGATTCTCTCGGACTTACAGGCAAAGAAACGTTTGATATTGAAGCACTTGCGGATGGTTCTTTAGATTCTTTATCAATTACTGCAACGGCTGAAGACGGCTCTGTTACCACCTTCCAGGTACGTGTCCGGATCGACACGCCCAAGGAAATGGAATATTACCGTCATGGAGGAATTCTGCACTACGTACTCAGGCAATTGGCTGTAGCCTGAACGACTCGCAGACCCTTAAAGCACTAACAAAGAACCCCGGCCTCGTGCCGGGGTTTTTTATTACCGCGCCAGAGATGCCGGTAAACTGTGTACCACGCGCAAATGCCGTTCCGCTTCCGCGGAGTTGATTGCCCCGGATTTACCCGTCAATTCCAGCTCATCACCCTGGATGCGCGCCACCGGCTCGCCATCCATCAGCAAAATCCGGTTACCCGCTTTAGCCACGGTTTTGACTCCCGGTGTGATGATGCCACCCAGGTTGAGGGGATCTGTGGCGTTGATCACATTGAGCTGACGCTCTCCGGGCTCTTTCGCATAACGCCGCAGCAACCCGACCGCTTCGGGCAGTGCGAACTGCTCGCCCGAGAAGCCGTCTACAAAGCGGCCGCCCAGAACTTCGCCCCGGTCTTCCATCCTGCGCAGGTAACGCAGCAGGTGCCGCCAGGGCGGCAGCAGGGACTCGCGCTCCAGGACGGCCCGGAACACCACGCCGTAACGCCTGAGCAGGGCCTCACATACCACCGCCAACTTCGCCTGGTCCGGAAACAACTCACTATCGTTTTGAGCATCCGGCCCCTCGAAGGCCTCGCGGGTCAGGCTCCAGCGCCCCATTAGACCCGGCTGCGCCACACCACGGTGGCGTCGTAACGCTTTCTGTTTGCGCCGTTTCTCAGCCTCCGGTCGGATCAGCCAGCGCAGCGGGGAGAACGCATCGGAAGTGACCAGGCCGCGGGCGACCAGTTCACCGATCGCCTGCTCCACCTGCAGCGGCATTAAGCCGGTTTGTTGCTCAAGATCGATCGTGAACATTGCACCTCGCCCCTGCAGGGCCGCCAACACCCGACCGGCCAGTGTCCCCGGCTCTTCAGCAGTACTGTCGGAACGGCACTTCCAGGCGTCGGCGTATCGCCGGGGCACGATGGCAATCGGAGTTGCCGCAAGCAACTGCTGACCGCCCTGCCCCACGGTGGACGGACGGAACCAGGTGGCAAAGCCGCTCAGAAACTGTTCGTCCAGTCTTGACGGATCGTAATCTGCACAGCGACTGGCCAGCAGGCCCTGCTCCCAGGCAGAAACCGGTGCAGCCCACCCCTCCAGTAGCGTCAGCACCTGTTCGAGTTCACCGGCCGGCTCATCCAGTCCATGCCAGCTCAACAGAAAACGCATATATGCGGCTGGTGGCACCGGACGCGAGGCTTTTCTGCGCCGGTCCCGACTGTAACGATGAATCCTCGCCAGCAGGCGGCGTTCACACCAGGGTCTTTGTACGTCACCGCCTGAGCCGGATTGATCCATAACAATGGCGTAACCCTCGGTTTGCAGCCTGATGAGCGCAACCTCCAGATCAGCCTGCGGCAGGGCAAAATCAGCGGCCAGGGTTGAGGCCTTTACCGGGCCAAGCCCGGCCAGGCGGCTGCGCAACATCTCGACCAGAGCCAGCTCACTATCCACCTCGCTACGCGGGTAGACGTCGACCGGGTCGGGCCGCAGTTCCGCGCCGGGGTGAAGGGCACAAAATTCATCCAGGCGCTCTGTCGCGACCCACCAGGCGTACCCATCGCGCTGCACGCAACTGGCGCGCAGATCATTCGCCAGCAACTGGAACCAGCTACCCCACTGCGCGGCACTGCCGGCGGCAGTTCCTGTACTGGACGTGCCGGTGGAAAACTCATCGCGGGTGAGGAATCCCAGTTGCAGCAAACCATCGTGCAGTTCATCCGGATTCCTGGGCCGGATCCAGGCTTCAGACTTGACCTGCTCGGTGGCATCCACCGAGATAATGCTCAGGGTAGCCGCAGCGCCCAGGTCATTCGGGTTCTGGCTGATCGCGCGGGTGCGCCGGTTCTCCGCCTCTCCGTCGTCCAGGAAGGCATAGGGCCTGGCGTTGATGATCTCGGCAGACAGGGGCGAAGGTGCAATCAGGTCAAGGCAACGGATTTCAATCTCACCTGCCTCAATCCGGCGCAGCAATGCTTCCAGCCCGTCGATGTCCATGGTTTCGGTCATGCAGTCATCAATCGTCTGGTTGACCAAAGGATGATCAGGTATTTCACGTTCACCGCGGATATTTTCCAGGCAGGCCAGCTGATCCGGAAACACAACGGCAACCAGGTCCTCGGCCTGATTGCGCTGCCATTGCGGCGGCAATCTCTGGCCGTTACGCATGCGCTGGACCGCCAGTGCGATGGTCGCGTTCCAGCGCCATCGCGCTTCAAACATGGGTGCATCCAGCAGTGCCTGGATCAACACGCCACGAACGCTGGCCGACTTAAGGTATCCCGGCACATCTTTGGTTTCAAAACTGTGGGTCTCTCCGAGCGAGAGGATCAGGCAGTCCTCAAGGGCAGCCGCCTGTAGCTCGAAATTAAAATGCCGGCAAAATCGTTTGCGCAGCGCCAGGCCCCAGGCCCGCATAATGCGCGAGCCCAGCGGCGCATGAACCACCAGGTGCATATCGCCCGTGTCGTCAAAAAATCGCTCCAGCACGATCGATTCCTGTGTCGGAATGACACCCAGGGCTTCCTTTGCGCCGGCCAGGTAGCCGACCACCTGCGCTACCGCAGTTGCATCGATACCCGCTTGCAGCAGGTGTGTCTGCGCTGCCTCGACACCCTGCTCTTCCAACAATTGGTTCAACTCGCTGCGTAGCCCGGAAACCGCCGCCGACAACTCGTCGCTGCGACCGGGCGCATCGCCAACCCAGAAAGGAATGGTAGGTGGCTGGCCGTGTGCGTCCTCGACCAGTACACGCCCCTGCTCGATTTTCAGAATTCTGTAGCTGCTATTGCCAAGCTGGAATATGTCTCCAGGCAGGCTTTCAAATGAGAAATCCTCATTCAGTGTCCCCACCCGGAACCCCTGCGGCATCATCACAACATCGTAATCAAAGTGATCCGGAATGGCGCCACCATTTTGCAGGGCCGTGAGGCGAGCCGCCGGGCGCGGGCGCAGTCGGCCATTGATCGCATCGTAGTGCAGATATGCCGCGCGCCGGCCGCGACGTGTTGCGTAACCGCCGGCCAGCATGCCGATAACGGCTTCAAAATCGGCTGATGTCAGGTCACGATAGGGCCAGGCTGAACGCACCAGGTCCAGTAAGGC
>CAYUBS010000083.1:0-13203 GCA_964443145.1 uncultured Wenzhouxiangellaceae bacterium
CTGGGCCTGAACGCCACAATTTGCGGCTTGTCGCGCACCCGGCACGGTGATATCGAAGCCGTTGCCGGATCACTGGACACTGCCAAAAAGAAACGCCTGCATGTCTTCATTGCAACCAGCCCGATACACCGGGAATTCAAACTGAAGATGAGTAAACAGCAGATCATCGATGAAATGACATCCGCGGTGGCTTTCGGTCAAAAATGGTTCGACGATATCGAAATCACCGCTGAAGATGCCGGCCGCACCGAAATTGACTATCTGGTGGAGTATTTTCAGGCGGCAGTCGATGCCGGCGCCAAAGTGCTGAACGTCCCGGACACCGTGGGCTACGTCACCCCCGGCGAAAGCCGCAGGTTGTACCAGCACCTCAGGGATAACTTGCGGAACGCCGAATCGGTCATCCTCAGCTGCCACAACCACAATGACCTGGGCCTGGCCGTGGCCAACAGCCTGAGCGCCATCGAAGGCGGCGCCCGGCAGGTGGAGTGCACGATCAACGGCATCGGTGAGCGCGCCGGTAATTGTTCGCTGGAAGAGGTCGTGATGGCCCTGCGTACGCGTAACGACCATTTCAACGTAGAAACAGGAATTGACACTACCCGACTCTACCCGGCCAGCCGGGTGGTTACCGCGGCGACCGGGTCACGGGTGCAGCCCAACAAGGCTATTGTCGGACGCAACGCCTTCGCCCATGAAGCCGGCATTCACCAGGACGGCATTCTGAAACACGCCGAAACCTATGAAATCATGAAACCCGAGACCGTCGGGGTCCCTGAAAACAGCCTGGTGCTGGGTAAACACAGCGGCCGCCACGCGTTTAACGACCGCTTGCAGACGCTGGGTTTCTCAGTCAGCAAAGAACAACTCGAAGAATTGTTCGTTAAGTTCAAATCCCTGGCCGACCGCAAGAAGAGCGTCTACGACGAAGACATCGAGGCACTGGTGTTGGGCACCGAGCAAAGCGGGCCGTGGCACCTCGACGCGATTTCGATTCATACCGAGGTGGAAAACACCGACCAATCGGCCGAGGCCAGTCTGAAACTCCGTTTCGACGGCCAGGCGCCGCGTATCTACACCGGTCGCGGCGACGGTCCTGTCAACGCCATCGTTAATGCAATCAGGGCAATTTTGCAGGAAGAGCTGCGGATGGAAGAATTCCAGGTCAGTGCCGTTTCGGGCGGCAGTGATGCCCAGGGCCGAGCCACCGTCCGCGCCACGGTAGGTGCCAGCCGCTACCAGGGCACCGGTGTGTCTACCGATATCGTCGAGGCTTCAGCACAAGCCATGGTCAGCATCATGAATCGCCATCACCAACACCAGGGTAAGGACATCGCTGCGTCAAAAATTACCGCAGCCGTCTGACCAGAGCCAGGAGTATTTTGTAAATGTCAGAGCCATCGCAGTCCGCCACGACGCTGTTTGAAAAAGTCTGGCGGCGACACCTGGTGCGAAACCAGACCTCAGAAGCACCCGCCATCCTGTATATCGACCTGCAATTGCTGCACGAAGTGACCTCGCCACAGGCCTTCGATGAACTTAAGCGCAGGGGGCTCAAGGTACGCCGGCCGGACCGCTGCCTGGCCACCATCGACCATTCCACTCCAACCACCCCGCCCGATTCACAGGGAGTGCGTCACTACCACACGCCAGAGGCAAAGGCGCAGGTGGACATGCTGCATGTGAACTGCGCGGAGAACGGCATTGAACTGCACAGCTGGGATAGCCCCAACCGGGGAATCGTTCACGTGATGGGCCCGGAGATGGGCGCAACCCAGCCTGGCATGACCATCGTTTGCGGCGACAGCCACACGGCTACCCATGGTGCCTTCGGCGCGCTGGCCTTTGGCATCGGCACAACAGAAGTCGGGCACGTCATGGCCACCCAGTGCCTGCTGCAGAGCCAGCCGAAGACGTTGGGAATTCGCATTGAAGGCGATCTGCAACCGGGTGTCACCGCCAAGGACGTGATCCTGCACGTGATCGGCACAATTGGCGTCGACGGCGGGACCGGCTTTGTGATCGAGTACTTCGGTTCGACCGTCCGCGCGATGGACATGGAAAGCCGCATGACCGTGTGCAATATGTCGATCGAATGCGGTGCTCGGGCAGGCATGATCGCACCAGATGAAAATACGTTTGAATACCTTAAAGGCCGCCCCATGGTGCCTCAGGGTAAAGCCTGGGAAGCCGCCGTGACAGACTGGAGCACCCTGAAAACAGACCCGGACGCCGCTTATGATGGCCTGCTGGAAATTGACGGCAGCAAGATCGAGCCGAGCATCACCTGGGGAATCAATCCCGGTATGGTCATCGCCATCGACCAACCCATTCCGGCCGGTGATAACGCCACTAACCGGGACGCGCTGAACTACATGCAACTGGAAGGTGGCAAACAACTCGCGGGCGAACCGGTAAACGTGGTGTTCATCGGCAGTTGCACTAACTCCCGAATAAGCGACTTGCGTGAAGCTGCTTCCATGCTGAAAAACCGCAAAGTAGCCGAGGGCACGCGGGTACTGATCGTGGCCGGCTCGGAAGCTATCCGGAAACAAGCGGAAGCGGAAGGCCTGGACCGGGTGTTTACCGAGGCGGGCGCTGAATGGCGCGAGCCGGGTTGTTCCATGTGCCTGGCAATGAATGGCGACTCTGCAAACCCCGGCGACCTGGTAGTAAGCACCAGCAACCGCAATTTTAAGGGCCGCCAGGGACGCGGCGTGCGCACCATCCTGGCCAGCCCGCTGACCGCAGCGGCCAGCGCCATAACCGGACAGGTCACCAATCCCCGAAAATTCATGGAGGCCGGAGCATGAGCCATCCAGGCACCGTCGAATCAGGCACTTTCAACCTGCCGGTCGACAATATCGACACCGATCAAATCATTCCGGGCCTTTTCCTGACCACCACAGAACGTGACGGCCTGGGCAAATTCTGTTTTCACAGCTGGCGATTTGACGAAAACGGCGATGAGCGAGCCGACAACCCGCTGCGTAACTGGGATCCTGATACCCAGCAGGTGCTGGTCGCGGGTAGCAACTTCGGCTGCGGGTCTTCACGTGAGCACGCGCCATGGGCCCTATTGGACTACGGATTCAAGGCTGTCATCAGCACTCAGTTCGCCGATATTTTTCGCAACAATTCACTGAAAAACGGCTTGTTGCCGGTCCAGGTCGACGACCGGGTTGTTGAATTCCTGCTCGCCAATCCTGGACAGCTGGTACGTATCGAAATCAGCAATAACACGCTGACGGTAGAAGGTTTTGGAGAGTTTGAGTTTCCACTCGACCCGTTCTCTGCTTATTGCCTGACCCGCGGAATTGATCAGTTGGACTTCATATTGGAAAACGAGCAGGAAATCAGTAGCTATGAGCAGCAACATGGCAAGTAATAAGCAGCGGTCATTCCGGGTCGTAGGACTTCCCGGCGACGGCATCGGCCCTGAAGTTTACGAGTCTGCCTGCCGCGTGCTCCAGGTAATGGAGGAGCATCATGGGGTGACGGTTGAACTGGACCCACAGCTGATTGGCGGGGCCGCTGTCGACGCAACCGGCGACCCTCTGCCGGCAGCAACCATCGAAGCCTGCAAGAATGCTGACGCCGCCTTACTGGGGGCCGTAGGCGGGCCGAAATGGGACGGTAACCCTGCAGAACAGCGCCCCGAAAAAGGTCTTCTGCGAATCCGTGCTGAATTCAATCTGTTCTGCAACCTGCGGCCCATCGTGACCCACCCCGCACTGCACTCATTCTCGCCCTTGCGGCCCGAACGCCTGGAAAACGTCGACCTGATGATCGTCAGGGAACTGACCGGCGGCAGCTATTTTGGCAAAAAATGGCGCAACGACGACGAAGCTGAAGACGTTTGCCGCTATACCCGGGAAGAAATTGAACGCGTCACCCGGTCTGCCGGACGGATCGCGCTGCAACGCGACCGGCGCATCACGCTGGTCGACAAAGCCAACGTGCTGGAAACCTCGCGCTTGTGGCGAGCCGTTGCCAGTCGCGTCATCGAGGAGGAATTCCCCTCGGTCACGATGGAAAATCTGTACGTCGATGCAGCTGCCATGCACCTGTTGACCCGGCCGTCAGATTTCGATGTCATGCTGACGGAAAACCTGTTCGGCGACATACTTTCGGACGAGGCATCCATGCTATGCGGCTCACTGGGCCTGCTGCCCTCGGCATCACTGAACGATCAACAGTTCGGGCTGTATGAGCCGGTACACGGTTCGGCGCCGGATATCGCCGGCCAGGGCAAGGCGAATCCCTATGCGATGCTATTGTCGGTCGCCATGATGCTCAGATACTCACTGGATTGCAGCGCGCAGGCAGACCTGCTGGAAGCCTGCATCCACTCGTGCTGGAACGAAGGAATCCTCACCAAAGACCTGCGTGCGGATGGCTACTCGACCCGGGAAGTCACGGACCTTGTCTGCGAGCGACTGGCTGGCCAATCGGCAACATGAACGAATCCACCCGCCCGCTCTTTGACACCTACCTGCCACGTATCATGCAGTGCCGACTGGACGACCTGGTGTTGCAAACCCCGGTGCAGGAATTGCCCGCGCTGGCAGAACGGCTGGGGGTAGACGTCATGATCAAACGGGAAGACCTGCAACCGGTTTTCTCATTCAAGCTGCGCGGCGCCTACGCCAAACTTCAGACCTTGTCAGAAGAACAACGCGGGCACGGCATCATTTGTGCGTCCGCGGGTAACCACGCACAGGGCGTGGCCATGGCTGCGCGCCACCTCGGTATTGATGCGCTGGTGGTGATGCCGGCCATCACGCCGGATATCAAGGTAAACGCCGTGAAGAAGCTCGGCGCCAGTGTCATTATCCACGGCGACGATTTTGACACCGCCTGTAAAAAGGCGTTGGAAATGGCTGACGAAAACGGCCGGATTTTCATCCATCCCTATGACGACCCCGAAGTAATAATCGGTCAGGCCACAATCGCGCTGGAGCTGTTTCGTCAGGTCAGGAAACCCATCGATCACCTGTTTGTTTGCATCGGTGGAGGCGGACTGGCGGCCGGCATGGCACTGGTCAGCAAGTACCTGCACCCGGATATCCGGGTGATTGGGGTCGAGGCCGAGGAATCCGCTTCAATGAAGGCAGCCTTCGAAGCCGGCGGACCCGTCACACTGGACGAAATCGGCCACTTTGCCGAGGGAGTAGCCGTCAGGCGGACCGGTGACCTTACCTATCGGATCTGCTCGCAATTGCTTGATGAAATAATTACCGTCGACAACGATGAAATCTGCGCTGCGATACAGGATGTATACGAGGATACCCGCGCGATCGCCGAGCCGGCCGGAGTGCTGGCCATCGCCGGAATGAAAAAGTATTTCATGGCCCGGCCGGACAGCAAGGGCAGCGCCGCTGCGATCCTCTCAGGCGCCAACGTCAACTTCGAACGATTACGGCATATTGCTGAGCGTGCAGCCGTGGGTGAAGAACGAGAAGCACTGCTGGGCGTGACAATTCCCGAAAAGCCCGGCAGCTTCCTGGATTTTTGCGAGACTGTCGGCGCCAGGGGCATCACCGAGTTCAATTATCGGATCGCCGATAACAGGGAAGCCCATATTTTTGTCGGTGTAGCCCTCAAGCACGGCCTGGCGGAAAAGCAGGAAATCATCGAAATTCTGCGTGAGCACGGCTTTCCGGTAACCGATTTGTCGGACAACAAATTAGCCAGGCAGCATATACGCCACATGGTCGGGGGCCGTGCCAGGGTCGACCACGAACAAATCCTTCACTTTGAGTTCCCCGAACGCCCCGGCGCGCTTTTACAGTTTTTACGCGGCATGAAAAGCGACTGGAACATCAGCCTGTTCCATTACCGGAACCAGGGCGCGGAATACGGACGCGTGTTAATGGGCATCCAGGTGCCTGAAAATGACAGCAGCCGGTTCACGCAATTTTTGCACGACACCGGCTACAGTTTTACTGCCGAAGCGGGCAATGCAGCCTACGAAATGTTCGTAGGGCCGGCCCCGGCAGAGGGTGTCTAATCGTTAAGCGAATCCGCGATCTGGCGGCCAGCCGTTCCCAGCGTAAGCATAGTCATTCCGGCGAAAAGCAGCCTGACACCCACCAATATTCCAACAGCCCAGACACCTGAGACCGGCCACCCTTTCAGAATCATCCAGCCCAGCGCTATGGTGACTGCGCCATTGAAGGTCATCCAGCCCCAGCCCGGTGTCGGCTTTACGTTAAACGCCACGATCAGCGCCATCACGCCATCCGCGATGAAGTATATGCCCAGCAGCAGGGTCAGATTGACCAGCGCAATTCCGGGTTGAGACAAGGCTGAGATACCGACCAGTACAGTCAGTGCGCCGAACAAAAACCGCAGCACTCCACGGCCAAACGAAGGTGCCTGGAAGGCGAACAGGGTCATCGAAATGCCGGCGAGCAGCAACACGGCACCCACGGTAATGGCGACAGCAAGTCCGGAAACCAGCGGAGAACCGATGGCCAGGATACCGAGGAAAATCGTCAGAACCCCCCAAATCATCCCGCGATTTGAAGCCTTTTTCAGTGGCTGTGCGTTATCATTCATCAATACTTTCCTCTTTAGATGCTTTCGTAGGAATCAACAACAAAACGTATGTTAATTCATTGCCTGAAATGTACAAGCTGCGATACGGAATACCCGGCCGACACCCTGATGAACCTTTGTCCAAAAGATCAGCGTCCGGTTGAAATCATCATCGACCTGGAACGCCTGCAAATCGAACAGCCGGGAAATGCCTGGTACCACCCGGAACGAAATGACATGTGGCGTTTTGGCGGTCTGTTGCCGCTGGATATCGAAAACCCGGACGACCTTGGCTATATCACCACGCTGGGAGAGGGGCATACGCCGTTGCTGGACTACAGTGATCATCCGCTGGCACTGCAAGCCGGGTTTTCACTGCAGGTAAAGGATGAGGGCAAGGCCCACCCGGGGTTCGGCGCCAACCCCACGCAAAGCTTCAAAGACCGCGGCATGTCGATGACCGTCTCCATGGCGCGCTACCATGGTTTGCAGCAGCTGGCGGTTCCCACCCAGGGCAATGCTGGTGACTCGCTCTGCGAGTATGCTGAGGCAGCCGGCATGAGTGCGGTAGTTGCCATGCCGAATGACACGCCTTTGCCCATCCTTGGCCGGGTCGCAGCAATGGCGCAAGGTTCCGAAAAATTTCACCTGCTCTGCGTTGAAGGAACGATCCGGGAAGCCGGAGCATTGTTGAAACAAGAATGGATTCCGCAAGGCTGGTTCAGCGTGGCGACTTTCCAGGAACCCGGTTGGCGCATTGAGGGTAAAAAGACCCTCGGCCTGGAACTGGCCGAGCCGCTGCCCGGAAAGACTGAGTGGTCGCTACCCGATGTGATCATTTACCCCACCGGTGGCGGAACAGGCGTGCTCGGTATGTGGAAGGCTTTTTCCGAGCTCGAATGCCTGGGCCTGATCGGACCGGAACGACCAAAGATGATCTGCGTTCAGGCCGATGCAACCCGGCCGCTGGTAGATGCCTTTGAAAACGGGCTGGAAGACACCGTGGCCGTCGAGGCCGGCTCAACACTCGCCTATGGCCTGAACGTCCCGGGCGGCGTGGGGCACAAGACCGTGTTGCAAATTATCCGGGAAAGCGGCGGCATGGCAATCTCCATCGGCGAACAGGAAATACATGACACACTGTCGCAGGTCTGGAACGAACGGCGCTGGTGGTTGTGCCCGGAAGGCGCTGCCTGCGTAGCCGCGGTCGCACCGCTGCTGGAGCAGGGTATGATCGCAAAAGACGACCGTGTCATCATATTCAATACCGGATCTCTGGAGAAATACCTCCCAGATTTACGGCACCTGCTCTAACAATAATGGGTACACAATCGTGTGGCAGAAACGCCACACGAAACAGGCAAAACGCGTACTGTCGCCAGTGTGCGTGACCCACGGTGTTGCGAATAAGCTACAACCACTGCGAAGTTGTGACGAACTGACACTAAGGCTTTGTTTTGCCTTATTATTCTGCTAGCATGGCTGTCCCGCGTTAGGTTGGCGAGGCAGGATTCTGCCCTGATGAAAAAACTGGTCAAGACATTGTTGTTAACCCTGCTGATGGCAGCCTGTGGCTCGCTGTCAGCTGCACCTGTGGGTTACAGCATCAACTCGGACAGTGGCACGATAAACTCAGACGGACTGTACCTGATTGACCTGGCCACCGGCGCAGAGTTGGAACGCATCGGAACCGTAAGATCCGTCGGCACTCCCAAACTCGACGTTGAGGGACTTGCTTTCGCACCGGGCGGCACGCTTTATGGCATCGATGATGACTCACTCACATTGTTCCCGATCAGCCTGACAACCGCACTTATCGTCGACAGCCAGGAACGCACCATTACGGGACTGCCTGGTGGCGGACAAAACGACTTTGGAATGACCTTCGACTGTGACGGCAACCTTTACGTTACCTCGGTGATCAATGGCTCCCTCTACCAGATGGACCTGGAAGGAAACACGACGATCCAGGGCAGCGAAGGGTCACTGGGCGTCAAGATCAGTGCACTGGCCGCGTACGGGAATCCGACACGGCTTTACGGCCTGGGTAACGGCCTGGTCTCGGAAGGGGTGAAAGACACACCTAACCTGTATGAAATTGATATCACCTCCGGCACAGCGAACCTGATCGGCGCGCTGGGGCCAGCCGCCAAGGATTACTTCGAGGGCGGCCTGGCGTTCGATGATGCGGGACAGCTCTGGGCCATTACCGATCGCAGGCAACTGTTTGCCCCCAGCCAGGTGATGCGCATCAACACCACCACCGGCGTGGCATCTGATGTTCGCAACACGACCGAAGAAGGGTTTGAAAGCCTGGCAATCACCGAGCCACGTGGTTGCGCCCCACTGGGCACTGGTGAACATGCTTCGTTCGTCGTGCAAAAACGTTTCAACGACGGCAACAACATCACGCCGGTGCAACTGAATATCAAGTGCAACACCGGTCTGCCCCTTGAGCAATCACTGACTGTTCTGCCCAACGACGGTGAGTTCGGCCAGTTCGAAGTCAAGTTCATCGTCGAGGACTTCGCCGACGGAACACTGGACTGCGAGGTATGGGAAGACACGCCTGCAGGCTACACGGCTGACTATGATTGCCAGTCCAACAACAGCTGCTCGACCAATGCAGGGACCGGTCCCTGCTCATTCACCGACGCCATCATCGGCCAGGAAGACCTGTGCCTGATCCAGAACCAGGTGGATTCGGTTGCGGTGAACGTTACCAAGCAGTGGGTATATACCCGGGATGAGCTGATCGATGATGACAGCGCCGTGATCGATCTGTTCTGCTCGAATGTGGTTGATGGTGATGGCGTGCGCCAGGACAACGGGACCATGCGCTGGTCATGGTTGTTCGAAGGCAGCCCCGTCACTAACACCGCAACGGTCTACCCACTCTATACCGGCGCAACCGCCTGCTGGACTGAAGAACCGGTCTACGAAAGCGAGGTGGAAGGCGAGAGCACCTGTACCGCAGGCATCACGATCAACCCTGGTGACATTGAGCAGACCTGCACCGTCACCAACACCGTGTTCTTCGAAGGCATTCCTTCGCTCAATCAGTACGGCATGATCCTCTTCTCAGCACTGATGTTGCTGACCGGCCTGATCGCGGTAAGAAGAACCGGTTAATCACACGCAGTGGATTTGCGTTAAACTTCCCCCAATCTGAATCACGGAGTAGAACATGGGTTTTGGTGGAATCAGCATGTGGCAGTTATTGATACTGCTGCTCATCGTGGTCCTGGTCTTTGGTACCAAACGTTTGCGTAACATGGGTGGCGACCTCGGCGCCGCTGTCAAAGGTTTCCGTAAAGGGATGGACGACCCAAACGACGCAGCCGAAGAAAAGCTGGAACCGGATCAGATCAGCGCCGATCAAAAATCGGAAGCCGCATCGGAAGAGCCGGTCAAAAACAAGCAATCCTCAAGTTAGCCCGGGCCGATGTTTGACGTTGGATTCGCAGAAATTCTGCTTTTGTCCCTCGTCGGTCTCCTCGTGCTGGGTCCTGAACGGCTGCCGCGCGTAGCTCGCACACTCGGTGGCATGGCCCGCAAAGCCCGCAGCAGTTGGATGAGCCTTAAACGCTCCATTGAAGATGAAATGAGGGCGGAAGAACTCAAAGAACCGCTCAAACATTTCCAGGATGAAATCAAATCCACCGTGGACGACCTGAAGACAGGCGTCGATTCGATCAAGAACTTCGATCCCACCAAGCCCACCAAGCCTGCCAAGCCTGACTCCGCCGGGAAACCGGGTGGAAACGATGACGGAAGTTAAACACGAAGACCAGGAGCTGAGCTTCCTGGAACACCTTGTCGAGTTGCGCGGCCGTTTGCTCAAGGCCTGCCTGGCCGTGCTGGTGGTTTTAGTGGTATTGCTACCCTTCTCACGTAAACTCTACGCGCTGCTGGCCGCGCCATTGACGGCGGTTTTGCCCGAAGGCAGCACGATGATCGCTATCGATGTAGCTTCGCCATTCTTAACACCGTTCAAGCTCTCGTTGTTGCTCGCCCTGATTCTTTCGATTCCAGTAGTGCTATATCAACTCTGGGCTTTCGTGGCGCCCGCTTTGTATAGACAGGAGAAGCGTCTGGCACGGCCGCTGCTTTATTCAGCGGTATTCCTTTTTTATGCCGGCTGCGCATTCGCTTACTTCGTCGTTTTCCCGCTGGTGTTCGGTTTCTTCACACGCGTGGCGCCCGAAGGCGTCACCGTGATGACCGATATCAGCAAGTACCTTGATTTCGTGATAACCCTGTTCCTTGCGTTCGGTATCACTTTTGAGGTGCCCATCGCAACCATCATCCTGGTGGCCACCGGCATGACGACGGTTGATAAGCTGAAGAAAGCCCGGGCTTACGTTCTCGTGGGTGCGTTTGCGCTGGGTATGCTGCTGACCCCGCCCGACATTATTTCTCAAACCCTGCTGGCTGTGCCGATGTGGCTGTTATTCGAAATCGGCTTGCTGATGGCCTGGATACTGCTGCCACACCGGCGCACCGCAGAACCGCCGGACGACCCGGAAGAAACAGAGGATCAGGCGACCAGCTGAGTGTCGTCGTCCCGGGGGCGTGGGGGGGAAGGCTCTTCGACGCCGAAAATATCACGGAAAGCGCAATACTGGGTGCCGAATATAAGCATCTGGTACGCCAGCAGCAGGATCATAATCGCACCCATCACCAGCATGGAAACCACCCCTCCCGTCGCCGAAAGACCCAGCAGGATACCGGTGATGAATGCCACTGGAATGAGCAGGACCATCAGGCCCAGCATCAGGCCCAGAAACGGCTTCCAGTTGATCACCAGCGCCCTGAGCCCTTCGGCCAGTGCAGTCCCCAGCTTCCGGTTCCGGAACCACATCAGTGGAATCGTAAAGTAACTCAGGGTCCCGCTGATTGCGATACCCACCAGGAATGCCGAGATCATACTTTTTAGCGCATTTGGATCCAGCTGACTGACGGCCTCAACGTCCCCTTGTTCAAGACGGGATAATAATTCGGGGCTGACCAACTCCTCGTTGCCGGATAACAGCAGGGAAATACTGGCCACGCCCACCACGAATACCACCAGGCCCATCAGAAACAAACGGGCCGTATGAGTTCCTGACATCAGTGGTTTGAACAGCAGGCTGAGCCCCGGTAAACCGCCCCGGCGGGTGACATCAAAAGCCTCCAGTATCCCTGCACTCAAACCGGGAACCGAGAGCACAATCAGGAACCCGATCAACGGCAACTGCGTCAAACCCAGGATCATCTGCATAAAAACAGCAATCAGCAGCAACCGACCGGACTGCATGCGCATCAGCACGAGGCTTTGTGTCAACCACGTCAAGCCGCTAGAAAATGACCTGGAACGGGGTTTCTCTTCGGGATTATCGTGTGTCATCTATTTAGCCACCGAGGCAAATTTTCGGGCATCGCTGCTCCATTCCCTGGCCTCACGCATCGCCTCGAACACTTGCTCGGGTTGATCCACCAGCGACCACATTCCCAGATGCTGTTCTGACATGAACCGCTCACTCACACTGTACTCCAGAAAATCAACGAAACGGTCAAAGTAACCGTGTGTATTTACCAATACAACCGGGCCCAGGAAACTACCCAGCCGCTTGAGCGTCAGCACTTCAAACAACTCCTCGAACGTGCCGCTGCCTCCCGGGAGGGAAACAACGGCGTGGGAACCGACCAGCATACGGTGTTTCCGCTCGCGCATATCGTCAACCACGTCGAGTTGCGAAAGCCCACTGTGGCCGTGTTCGACCGTGTTCAGAAACTCCGGGATCACACCGTGTACATGAGCACCCTCAGCCAGCGCCTGGTCAGCCATGGCTCGCATTAGCCCGACTCCGCCGCCGCCATAGACGATATCCATACCCGCCTTCCCCAGGATCGCTCCCAGGCGAGCCGCCGCATCGTAATATCCCTGTGCAAGCGCACTGCTGGAGGAGGCGTAAACCGTTACGCGCTTCACAGCGGCCGGTGCTGATGAATGAGGTGTATCCATAAATTGATCCGTGTGTGTGCGGCATATTGTAATATGAACCTGAATTAAAGGAGGCTTCATTTGAACTCGCGTCAGAATTCTTTCGGCTCGTCACTTATCTCGGACACACCTGCTTCGATTGGCATCATCGCAATTTGCGCTTTGGTGTATTTCCTGCAGATGCAGCCGCCTGGCCTGGCGCTGTGGCCGCTGGGCAGTGGTTATTTCACACCCTGGCAACTGGTCAGCTACGCCTTCCTTCACGGCAGCTTCAACCACCTGTTTTTCAATATGTTTGCGGTCTGGATGTTCGGCACCCCGCTGGAGCGGTCCTGGGGTACCCAGCGGTTCCTCAGTTTTTATGCTGTCTGTGTGGTGGGCGCGGCCGTGATTCAGCTTCTGGTCCAGCTGTTCGAAGGTGGAATCTATCCGACGATTGGCGCTTCGGGCGGCGTTTTCGGCCTGCTGCTGGCCTACGGCGTGATGTGGCCGAACAACAAGATCTTCCTGCTGTTCTTCCCTGTTCCTATTTCGGCCAAGTGGTTTGTGCTGATCTATGGCGGCATCGAGTTGATGCTCGGCCTGTCGCGGGCCATGCCGGGTATCGCGCATTTCGCACACCTCGGCGGAATGATTTTTGGCGCAGCACTGTTGTACAAGTGGGGCTGGCGGCC
>CAYUBS010000084.1:0-13114 GCA_964443145.1 uncultured Wenzhouxiangellaceae bacterium
CTGGAGGCCCCGCTACCTGAAAGGTTCTCCTCCAGAATTGATCTTTTGGCTGATGACGCGATTGAAATCATGTCTGAAGCCCGCAAAGCCTTCCGTGAAGGTAATGCCGAACGGGCCATTGGGCTTATGAAAGCGGCAAAACGCATGGAAGGCCGCATGGACACGTTCTACGATGAACTGTTCGCGGCCGATGACCGGATAGACCACGCCACGATGATGGTGATATTTGTCGTCTTCAACATGTTCAAGCGGGTCGCCGACCAGGCGAAGAACATTTGCGACCAGACCGTGTTTGCGGTTCGTGGCGTTGCCAAATTACCGAAAGTCTATCGCGTCCTGTTCCTCGATCAGGCGGGTTCCGGCATAGGCCAGCTGGCCGCAGCCATCGGGCGCAAGAACTTTCCTGAAACCGCCGAGTTCTCAATTGCCACCCCCTGCGGTTCCGATGCGCTGGCGGAAGACCTGCAGGGCTTTCTGGTGGAAACCGGCCTGCCGGAGGAAAACCTGTCAACAGAATCAGTGGAGGCGCTGGAGCGTGATTTCTCCGATTACACGGTGCTGGTCAGCGTCAACGGCAGAGTGCCAGACTATGTCCAAAAGGTGCCTTTCCACACGTCTGCATTAAATTGGTCTCTACCGGCTGACGCTGACCGCGCTGCCCAGTACCGGTTTTTACGCGATGAGATCATCAGCCTGGTCACCCTGTTGGCCGGCGAAGGTTCGGAGCGGACCTGACCTGATGG
This sequence comes from uncultured Wenzhouxiangellaceae bacterium, assembly GCA_964443145.1. Lineage (GTDB taxonomy): Bacteria > Pseudomonadota > Gammaproteobacteria > Xanthomonadales > SZUA-36 > JAHEFT01. The sequence goes on from CAYUBS010000084.1 coordinate 744, forward strand.
AGACAGAATTGCCCCCGGCAAACACCGGCGTTGATGCCAGTTTCGACAAGCTGAATTCCGACTGGTACATTGATAAGGCCGTACAGGTCCTTGTCTTTATGGGCGGAATTTCCGCCGTCATCTTCATCATCGGAATTTTCGTCTTCATTTCAAAGGAAGGCTTTGGATTCCTGGTCGGTGAGTTCAGCTTCAAGGAGTTCTTCTTCTCACCCAACTGGCGACCGACCTCGCAAAGCAAGGAGACCTTCGGCATCCTGGCCCTGGTTGCGGGCACGGCGAGCGTGACCGGCCTGGCGATGCTGATCGCCATCCCTTTCTCCCTGGGAGCGGCCATTTTCATCGCTGAGTTCGCCAGCGGTAAAACCCGGGAGTTCCTGAAGATAACGGTCGAATTGCTGGCTGCCATTCCTTCCGTGGTCTGGGGTTTCATCGGGCTGGCCATCATGAACCCGATCATTATCGAGACCTTTGACGTCCCGGTCGGGCTTAATGTTCTCAATGCCGGCGTAATCCTCGGGCTGATGGCGGCGCCAATCATGACGTCTATCGCCGAAGATGCCCTGAAGGCAGTGCCGGACCGCTACCGGGAGGCTGCCGAAGCAATGGGCGCCACCCGTTGGCAGGTCATATATAAAGTCGTCCTGCCGGCCGCCAAGAACGGCTTGCTGGGCGCCGTACTGCTGGGTGTCGGGCGCGGATTCGGTGAGACCATGGCGGTATTGATGGCCACCGGCCATTCGATCAACATTCCGGGCAGCGTGTTTGACTCAGTGCGGGCACTAACCGCGACGATCGCCGCGGAGCTGGGAGAAACTGCAGCCGGGTCACCGCACTACCAGGCGCTGTTCACGATCGGTATTTTCCTGTTCCTGATCACTTTCATAATCAACCTGGTTGCAGACCTCGTGGTCCGCGGCGTGCGCAACGGATGATGAGCCATGTTTGAAGCAACCAAACTCAATCGAAAAAACGAGGCGCAGCAGAAAATGTTCCGGCTGGGCCTGGGTACCATGACAGGCCTCCTGATCCTCCCGGTGATCCTGATCATGGGCACACTGATCTACAAGGGCGCGCCGGTAATCTCTTTTGAATTCCTGTTCACCAACCCGACTAATGGCATGACAGCAGGCGGCATTTTTCCGGCACTGCTCGGTACGGTGCTGCTGGTTGTCGTGGCTCTGCTCGCTTCAGTACCGCTGGGAGTCGCAGCTGCGATCTACCTCAGCGAGTACGCACCGGATAACTGGATCACCCGTGCCATCAACCTGGCCATCATCAACCTGGCCGGTGTACCGTCGATCGTGCATGCCCTGTTCGGTGTGGGCGCCTTCGTGATCTTTTTCAAATTCGGCACCAGTATCCTGGCGGCCAGCCTGACACTGGCCATCATGACGCTACCGGTGGTGATCGTGGCGACCCGCGAATCGCTGCAGGCTGTGCCGATGGCGTTCCGCGAAGCCTGCTGGAACATGGGGGCAACGCGCTGGCAAACGATCCACCGTGTGGTGCTACCCAATGCCATCACCGGCATCCTGACCGGCGTTATTCTCGAGGTATCCCGCACGGCGGGCGAGACCGCACCCATCATGTTTACCGGCGCGGCCTTTTTCCTGCCGTTACTGCCGCAGGGCGTGCTCGACCAGACCATGGCCCTGTCACTGCATTTGTTTGTGGTATCCACCCAGGTGCCGGGCATGCCCGAGAATTTACCTTTTGGTGTAGCTCTGGTGCTGATCGGAATGGTTTTGATTATGAACAGCCTTTCTATTGCGCTGCGCATGTACCTGCGAGGTAAGAAAAAATGGTAAGCGCAGAGGCTCTGCACGCCACCCCGGTATCAACGGACAGCCCGGTCAAACTGGGCGTCAGGGATGTGGGGATCAGCTACAACGGCGAAACGGCAATCGAAGGGATCAATTTCGATATCCATGAGCATGAAATCTTCGGCATTATCGGTCCGGCAAACGCCGGTAAGACGTCATTCCTGAAAGCCATCAACCGGATGGACATGTTTAACCATGAAATGTCGGTCAAGGGACAGATCACGTTCAATAACGTAGACGTCAGTAAAATCCGTAATGTCTATGGTTTACGCCGTCGCATCGGTGTGGTCTTTCCGCTACCGGTTGGCCTCCCACTGTCGATCTATAACAACGTGGCGTTGTCACCCCGCCTCGGCGGCGAGAAAAACAAGGCCGAACTGGACGTCATAGTCGAGCGCTGCCTGACCCGCGCGGCCCTTTGGGATGAAGTAAAGGACCGGCTGGATTCACTTGGCAGCTTGCTGTCCGGTGGCCAGCAGCAGCGCCTGACCATCGCGAGGGCCTTGTCCCAGGATCCTGAACTGCTGATGCTGGACGAGTTCTCGATTGCCGTTGACCCGGTCACCACCATGCGAATTGAAGACGTGCTGAAAGAACTGCGCAGCGAGGTCACCATCATCCTGGTGACCAATCTGGTGCAGCAGGCCCGGCGACTGGCTGACCGGACGGCTTTTTTCCTCGGTGGGCGTTGCGTCGAGGTCGGCGTGACCGAGGACCTGTTCACCGGCGAGGTCGAGGACCAGCGCACCCGCGACTACGTGGAAGGGAGGTTCGGCTGATGATCGAAGCAGCAAGCAGCCTGGACATGGCCCTGGCCATCAGGACGCAGAAGCTTAACCTCTGGTATGGCACCTTCCAGGCACTGTTCGATATCGACCTGGACATCAAACAGGGCATCATTACCTCGATGATCGGACCGTCCGGCTGCGGCAAGAGCACGTTCCTGCGCAGCGTCAACCGTATCAATGAGCGGCTTGGATACGTCCGCATCACCGGCAGTATCGATGTGATGGGTGAAAATATTTACGACCCCAAAGTCGAACTGCTACAGGTGCGTAAGCAGATCGGCATGGTGTTCCAACGGCCCAATCCTCTACCGCTTTCGATTCGGGAGAATATGTTGTTCGGACACCGCATCCACAATGCCGGCAAAAAAACGACGAAAAGCCAGGATGACGATATTGTCGAAGACGCACTGAAGACCGTGCTGTTGTGGGACAAGGTCAAAGACCGGCTGGACAAGAAGGCCACCGGCCTGTCTCTGGAAGAACAGCAGAAGCTGTGCATCGCCCGCCTGTTACCGGTCAAGCCCAGTGTGCTTTTGATGGATGAGCCCTGCTCCGCGCTCGACCCCAAGGGGACCGAGGCGGTAGAAGAGCTGATTTGGGAATTACGCGGCCAGTACACGATCCTGATCGTGACCCACAATATGGCCCAGGCCCGGCGCGCCAGTGAGGAATGTATCTTCATGTTGATGGGTAAGGTCGTCGAGCACACGGAGACCGGCCAGATGTTCGTCACGCCGCAACATAAGGAAACAGCCGACTACATTGAAGGCCGTTACGGCTAGCAACTGCGCTAGCGCAGAAAAGCGCTGAACATCATCACCCAGGCCACGATCACAGTCGGCCCGAGTATACCGATCAGAATGCCACCGGGTCGCAGGTCCCGTGTCTGGATTTCACCGGTGCTGTAGGCCACGGCATTGGGGGGTGTGGAAACCGGCAGCAACAGGGCGCAGGAGGCGCTGAGGCCGAGAATAAGGCACATCTCCAGTTCGCGACCGGGCATCAGGGCGACAGAAACCGGAAGGATAAGAGACACCGTCGCGGTGTTACTCATGAAATTCGACAACACCACCGTCACCACTGCCAGTGCCCAGAACACCAGTATGTCGATGTTAAGTACCGTCAGGAACTCGAGCCACGAAGCCAACCGCAAGGCCAAACCGGTATCGACAACAGCCGCACCCAGTGAAAGGCCACCGGCGACCAGCATCAAAGTATCCCATGGCAAACCGCGAACGTCGGCAGCACCCAGCACCTGGGTCATGGTCAGCCCGACGATGGGAATCAGTGAAATTGCCGCAACATGAATGCCGTGCCAGGGCGTGGTCATCCACATGGCGATGGTCGCGATCGACAGACCACCAACAATAATTCGTTCACGAAGCCCCGGTAGTTCGGGTGCCTCCTGCCGACTCAGGTCCAGACTGAATTCCTCCATCCTGGTTGGAAAAACTTTCAGCAGGAAGAACCAGGCGATGACAACCAATCCCAATGCAACCGGGACACCCAGCATCATCCACTCGAGGAAATTGATTTCACGTCCAGACTCTGCAGCCACACCGGCTGCAATTGCATTGGGCGCGCTGCCGATGATGGTACCCATGCCGCCAACCGAAGCCGCCAGCGGAATGGCCACCAGCAAGGCCTTGGCAAACGGCTCGTCCCTGCCGATCTGGCGCACCAGGGGTATCACCGCGCCGATCATCAGCACGGTGGTTGACGTATTGGAGATGAACATCGATGCGACTGCGCTGGTCAACATCACGGCCAGCAATACATGGCTGGGGCGGGTACCCGCCGGGCGGATCGCCATTGCAAACAGCTTGCGATCCAGGCCGGTCCTGGAAAGGCCCTCGGCCATGAAGAATCCGCCAAGCATCAGCCAGATCACCGGACTTGACCAGGTATTCAGGTAGGGCCGGACGTCCCAGGGCTCCGGATGGATCATCGTTGTGCCCAGCGCAAACACCAGGTAACCCATGATCAGCAAACCAACCGCAAAGGCGGGTACGGCCTCGGTAATCCACAAACCTACCGCCATCAGGAACAGGAACAGCACCGCTCTTTGTTCCGGGGGGAAATCACCGGTCAGCGTATTCCAGATATACAGCGCGATGCCTGCCACCAGGACAAACGAAAGGAAACGGCGCAGAGCATACTTTTTGCCAGGCCGAAGGATACGGGCTGCTGCCCGCCGACTGTCCCGATAGGAAACTTTATCGCTAACTGAATTGGATTTATCGCTCACGCGCGACATTTTAGGGGCTCCGGAAGTAAACAAACAGAGAATTCTTTCTGGTAACATCCGATTCATTCTTTCCAATGTCAGGCGGAATTCATGGCAGGGTCATCGAAGGTAGCTATTTACGGAGCGATTGCAGCCAATTCTGCAATCGCCGTCTGCAAATTCATCGCTGCGTTTTTTACCGGCTCCTCGGCCATGCTGTCAGAAGGCATTCACTCGCTGGTAGATACCGGCAATGGTATGTTGCTCCTGGTCGGAATCAAGCTCAGTAAGAAGCCACCCGACAGGAATCATCCTTTCGGCTATGGCAACGAGATCTTTTTCTGGAGTTTCGTGGTTGCCATCCTGATTTTCGCCCTGGGCGGGGGGATTGCCATATACGAGGGAATCCAGCACATCCTGCATCCCCGGCAATTGCAAAATGTACACTGGAACTACGTCGTATTGATCCTCGCCATGGTGTTTGAAGGTGCCGCTTTGCGGGTAGCGCTCAAGCAGTTCAAGACCACCCGCCGTGGACGGCCCTTTTTCCAGGCGCTGAAGGAAAGCAAAGACTCCACCACCATTGCCGTTGTGGTAGAGGATTCCGCAGCCCTGATTGGCCTTGCCATCGCCCTGCTCTCAGTCTTTCTCGGCCAGGTAACCGGCTGGGTTTACTTTGACGGAATCGGCTCGGTGATGATTGGCTTGCTGCTGGTCTCGGTATCCTATTTCTTCGCGATTGAGTGCAAAGCGTTGCTGGTGGGTGAAGGCCTCGGCGCGGAAAACATCGGGATCATTGAGTCCATCCTTGAGCAAGATCCCCGTGTAGCAAATTATCGGCGACCGCTAAGTCTGTATTTCGGGCCGGAAGAAGTACTCGTCGCCCTTGATGTGCATTTCGTTGATGAGTTGAGCTCTGACGAGATTGAAGCTACCGTTGACCGAATTGAAGAGCAGGTCAAGTCGGCTGTGCCCAAGGTAAACCGGATCTTTATTGAACCCGAGACGATCAGGAGAAAAAGGCAAGGCGCCAGGGAATGAAACGCTTCAACTTCAACGCCGTGTCCGCAGAGGATGAGTTCGCCACCGGTGGTGGCAGCACCACGCCGGAAGCTGCTGACGGCGTGACCGGTACGCTGGCTGATGCCATCGTCCAGTGGGATATTTCACCCCACCTGAACGAACCACTACTGGTAGCCTGGAGCTTCCTTCAAGACTTCCCATTACTGTTCGCCATCGTCCTGGTTGCGTTTGGTTACGGCATTGGCCGCATACTCAAGGCCCTGATACACACCTTGCTGGACCGTTTCAGGAAAAGCACAAAGTCAGAAATTGATTACCAGATTGCCCATTACCTGACCTCACCCGTGCTACAGACGACGGTTACCTGTTCCATGGTTTTGGCGCTGGCTACGCTGGATTTTCCGGGTGCCATCGAACACGTGCTGATTAAGATCTGTTTCACCGCCCTGCTGATAGTCTGGGGCCGTGCATGGTTCCGCGCAACAAAGGTCATCCTGCAGGCCCTGGAAGCAGACAGCGACCGCTTCCATCTGTTCCAGCAGCGCACCATCCCACTCTATGAAATGGGTATCAAGCTTCTGCTGGCCAGTATCTTCATTTACCTGTTTTTCCTGATCTGGGGAATTGATGCCACCGCCTGGGTCGCTTCTGCCGGCATCATCGGTATCGCCGTGGGCTTCGCCTCCAGGGATACGCTGGCTAACCTGATCTCGGGCGTTTCCATCGTGGCAGATGCTCCTTACGCGATCGGAGACTACATTGTCCTTGATACCGGTGAGCGGGGCGTCGTTTCCAGCCTGGGTATCCGCTCAACACGCCTGATCACGCGCGATGATGTCGAAGTCTCCATCCCCAACGCCGTTATCGGTGCGGCCAAAATCGTTAACGAGAGCGGCGGCCCCTATGTGCGTCACCGCATCCGGATTCCGATCGGTGTGGCTTACGACAGTGATATCGACAAGGTAATCGAAACCCTCGAGAGCCTCGCGGCGGATCATGTAAAAGTAGTCAATGAACCCGCCTCCAGGGTTCGGATTCGTGGTTTCGGTGACAGCTCCATCAATCTCGAGTTGCTGTGTTGGATCAAGAGGCCAGCCGAGCGCGGCGGGGTCATCCATGACCTGAACTACCAATTGATCAAGCGTTTTCGCGAAAACCAGATTCAGATTCCCTACCCCCAGAGAGACCTGCATTTCAAAGGCGGTGCGCCGCTCAAAGCGACCGGCGAAGAGGGCTGATTTAGCCGTTTTCCCGGGCCTTCAAAAGCCCTATATTCAAGTTTTCTAATTAGTCCTTTTCTTGGGCCTAATTTGACCTGAATCATATTGTATTCAACTTCATAAGAGCAGGCTGAAAGCGATAAAGACCAGCGCAGTATTCCGCCAGAAGAGTACTTCGTTCAACAGGCGTTCGCCAGAGAAAGGAAGTGGCCTTGAACAAGAAACCAGCTCTCACCCTTACCCGTCCAGAACTACTGGATTTCCTGTGGGCAGCACAGAACAAACACAGATATATTCGGTCGGAGGACATCGAAGCCTGCAGCCAGGCACTGGGAATCTCCAGTATCGAGGTAGAAGGCGTGATCTCTTTCTACCACTTTTTCCATCGCCAGCACGCGGGCGAATTCACCATTTACCTGAACAACAGCGTTGTTTCAGAGAGCAAAGGCTTTGAAAGGGTAAAAGAAGCGTTCGAAATGGCCACCGGCGGCAAGTTCAATGGAGTCGACCCAAGCGGCCAGTGGGGCCTGTTTGAGACCGCATGTATCGGGCTCAGTGACATGGAACCGGCAGCTCTGATCGACTTCTACCCTTTCACCAATCTCAACAGCCTCAAGGTCCGGGATATCGTCGCGAAACTGAAACAGGGCGCCTCACCGGCAGACATTTGTGACCCCGTGCCTGACCACATCCGCTCAGTGCCCGAAGGTGAAAAGGCGATATTGATACGCGATTATGATCCCGGCATTGCGCTGACCAGGCTTCGCGGCCTTTCGCCGCAGCTTGTACTGGACGAAATCAAGAAGTCCGGCTTGCGCGGCATGGGTGGCGCATTCTTCCCGACCGGGCTGAAATGGGAAGCTTGCAGGAAAGACCCTGAAAGCCCGAAGTTCATTTTCTGCAATGCCGATGAAGGCGAACCCGGAACCTTCAAGGATCGGGTTTTGATGAATTCAATGCCCGGCCTGATGCTTGAGGGTATGGCCATCGCCGGCTACGTGGTCGGTTCGGCCACCGGCACGATCTACCTGCGCGCTGAATACACCTGGATGAAGGACAAGCTGCAGCACACGATCGAGCATTTCCGGAAGATGAACCTGCTCGGCAAAAACATCTGCGGTATTGAAGGCTTCGATTTCGATATCCGCCTGCAACTGGGTGCAGGCGCCTATGTCTGTGGCGAAGAAACCGCCATGCTGAATTCGCTGGAAGGCAAACGTGGCGAACCCCGCAATAAACGGTTTTTCCCGACTGAGCGGGGCTATATGCAAAAGCCTACCGTGATCAACAACGTCGAAACGTTCTGCGCCGCTGCCCGCATTATCCAGCTGGGCGCGGATCATTACCTTCAAACCGGCACACCCGCCTCCCCGGGAACCAAACTGCTGAGCGTCTCGGGTGACTGCCGCCTGCCTGGCATTTATGAGATCGAGTGGGGCACCACGGTGCGGGAGATCCTGGAGCAATGCGAAGCCGACCGGCCCTATTTCATCCAGGTCAGCGGTCCTTCGGGTGAGTGCATCTCCATGGATGAGGCCGACCGCGCCATTTCCATGGACGACCTGATCAGCGAAGGCTCGATCATGATATTCAGCCGGTCGCGCGATATCCTGGACATCCTCAGAAACTACAATCGGTTCTTCAAACACGAGTCCTGCGGCCTGTGCACCCCCTGCCGGGCAGGAAATTTCATTCTCGAGAAGAAACTGGCGCTGTTCGCGGACCATCTGGCGCTTCAATCCGATATTGATGACGTCCAGTCGTGGGGAAAAATCATGAAATTGACCTGTCGGTGCGGGCTGGGCAAAACGGCGCCCAATGCCCTGCTGATGGCCCAGACCAAGTTTCCCGAGTACTTCGAAACCATCGTGAACGCAAATCCGGAGCGCCTCAGCAAAGGCTTCAGCCTTAAAGAGGCCGTCCGCGAATACGATCGCTTCAGTAGTTAACCCAGGTTGAGTATTCACCCATGAGCAAAGCAAAAAAGAAGTCTAACGGACAAGCTGGCAAAGCAGCCACCAAAGCACCCAACCTCGTAACCCTTACCATTGACGGAAAGGAAATCGAGGCTGAAGCCGGGCGCAACCTGGTGCAGGTCGCCAACGAAAATGGCATCTTCATTCCCAGCCTGTGTTACTTCGAAAATATTGAGCCGCCCCTTGGCACCTGCAGAGTCTGCACCTGTAAAGTCAACGGGGCAGCAGGTCCGGCCTGCACCGAGTCCGTGAAAGACGGGATGGTGGTCGAGACCAACACCGACGAACTGAACGACGCCCGCAAGGCTATCGTCGAAATGATGTTCTCTGAAGGAAACCACTTCTGTCCGGGCTGCCAGAAAAGCGGTGACTGCGACCTGCAGCACATGGGCTATGAAATGGGTCTGACTCAATCCCGTTTCCCGCATGTCTTCAAGGACCGGCTGATTGATTTCAACCCCAGGCGCATGATCATGGAGCACAACCGCTGCATCAAGTGTCTGCGTTGTGTGAAAGAGGTGTTCTCGGACGACGGCAAAGCGGTATTTTCATTCCGTTACCGCGGCAACGAGACCCGGGTTGGCATCGACTACGGGGAAGAGGCCAAGCTCAGTGAGCAACAGGCAATCGACGCCATGAACCTGTGCCCAACCGGCGCCATCATGGTGCGGGGTGAAGGCAGGGCCAGGCCGTTTGGCGCCAGGCGTTTCGATATGCAATCAATGCAGGAGAAAGTTCTAGAGGTAGACCCTGAAATCACCCTGCCTGCTGAAAAGAAATCCATCGCAACCATCTCGCTGGCCGGCTGCTTTGGCTGCCATATGTCGCTGCTGGATATCGACCTGAAACTGCTCGACCTGGTCGATATCGTCGAGCTGAACAAATCACCTCTGAACGATATCAAGGAGTTCACCAAGCAGTGTGACATCGGCCTGATAGAAGGCGGCTGTTGTAACACTGATAACGTTGAGGTGCTGAGGGAGTTCCGGCGCAAGTGCGATGTGCTGGTTGCTTTCGGCGAGTGTGCCATCTGGGGCGGTGTGCCATCGATGCGCAATACGATCCCCCTCAGTGAGTGTCTCGAGGAGGCTTACCTCAACAGTACGACCTCCATGCCGGACGAGTGCGTGGTCCCCTACCACGAGGATCTGCCAAAGATTCTTGACAAAGTCTATGCCTGCAGCGAAATCGTTCACATCGACCATTTCATCCCCGGCTGCCCACCGGATGCCAACCATATCTGGAAATCCGTGCTGAGCCTGGTGGCTGGCAAACCGCTCTCTATCCTCTATTCTGAATTCAAATATGACTAGGCTATGAACACATCAACTAGAAAAATCACGATTGATCCCGTCACCCGGGTTGAAGGCCATGGACGCGTTACCGTCCAGATGGATGAACAGGGCAAAGTGCAACAGGCCCGTTTCCACATTGTCGAGTTCCGGGGGTTTGAACGCTTTATCCAGGGTCACCCGTACTGGGAAGCTCCGCTCCTGGTACAACGCCTGTGCGGCATCTGCCCGGTTAGTCATCACCTGGCCGCTGCCAAGGCCATTGACCAGGTCTATGGCGTCGATCCGCAGGACCTGCACCCCACCGCGACCAAGATCCGTCGATTACTGCATCTCGCCCAGGTTTTTCAGTCCCATGCACTGCATTTCTTCTACCTGGCCTCTCCAGACCTCCTGTTTGGCATGGATGCACCGGTTGAGAAACGCTCGGTTGCTGCTGTCGCAATGGAGTACGGCGACCTGGCTCGCAAGGGTATCCAGATGAGGCAGTTCGGGCAGGAGTTAATCAAGGCACTGGCCGGCAAGAAAATCCATGGCATCACCGCTGTCCCGGGCGGCGTGCACAAAACGTTTTTTCCACACGAGCGGGAATATTTTCTTTCTGACGAAGGTGTGCCCTCTGTCGACACCATGATCAAGTGGTCACAGGAAGTGATCAGTTTCATCAAGGACTACCACGACAAGAATTTCAGCTGGCTGGATACTTTCGCCAGTTATCCCTCCGGCCACCTGGGCCTGGTCGATAAAACCGGCGGCCTGGAGTTTTACGACGGAATGATGCGGGCCATCGATAGCCACGGTGAAATCACCCTCAATGACGTACACAGTGACAACTACCTGAAGTACTTCGGTGAGGGCGTGGAAAAATGGTCCTATATGAAGTTTCCGTTCCTGCGGCACCTCGGCCGGGAGAATGGCTGGAACCGCGTAGGCCCGCTGGCCCGCCTGAATGTCTGTGATCACATTTCAACCCCGCTGGCCAATGCAGAGCTGCGCGAATTCAAGGCGTACACCAACGGTAAGCCCAACAACCACACCATGCACACGCACTGGGCACGGCTGATAGAAGTTCTGCACTGTGCCGAAGCCATCAAGGAACTGCTGAATGACCCGGTCATCCTCGATGAAGTTGAGCGCCCTGCGGTCAACCGCCGTCCAGAGGGTATCGGCATCATCGAGGCGCCCAGAGGCACGCTGATCCATCACTACCAGGTCGATGAAAAGGGCAGCATTACCAAGTGCAACCTGATTGTCTCGACCACGCACAACAACGAACCCATGAATCGGGCGGTACAGTGGGTGGCCCAGAACGTACTGGATCAGCAGGAAGAGATTACCGAGGGCATGCTCAACCAGGTGGAGGTGGCGATCCGCGCCTATGATCCCTGCCTGAGCTGCGCGACCCACTCGATGGGTCAGATGCCGCTGATCCTGACCGTGTTGGATGCCGGCGGTAACGTGATCGCCGAGCACAGAAAAGACGCCACTTGAGCGATGGGCTTCTGGTTTTCGGCATTGGCAACAGCGGCCGCTGTGACGACGGGCTGGGCTGGGCATTTCTTGACCGCATTCAAACCGAAGCGGGGTTCGGTGACGCCATAGAATACCGTTATCAGCTCCAGGTCGAGGACGCTGCCCTGGCCAGCCGTGCAAAGCAGATCATTTTCGTTGACTCGTACAATGGGACGCTGCCCGGTGGCTTCGCATGGAAACCCTGCAAGCCTTCGCAGGATTTTGAATTTACCACGCACGTGCTGCCGCCGCGGGCCGTCATGCATTTTTGCCAGGATTTGTATGGCAAAACACCCCGGGCGGACCTGCTGATGATCCAGGGCACCTCCTGGGGCCTGGGTGTGGGATTGTCACCCGAAGCGGTTAATCACCTGGAGGATGCACTGGAGTTTTTCAGGAAGGAAGTACTGCCGGGCCTCAGTCGGAACGAAACAACACCGGCTCGATAGCCATCACCGTCAGCGGATGGTAGCCATGCCGTTGTTTGGCAAAAATCTCCCGCGCCAACGC
>CAYUBS010000085.1:0-7971 GCA_964443145.1 uncultured Wenzhouxiangellaceae bacterium
AACGCTGAGATTGAGCGGATTGCCTCAGAGATCGTGGACAAAATGCCTGCTGACTTGTGGAATGATGAATGAGCGATCTGTTAGACAAACCAACGGGCGCTACGTCCCTCGATCCCGATGAAATAGAGGGTGTTCGCCATAAACACATCACCACCCGGGGTGAACTTGATGAGCTGGAGCAGGCCAACATCGTAGAAGGCATGCAATGGCTCAAGAAACAAAAGAATCCTCACGTGCTGACCGAAACATTTGTGTGTGAACTGCACAAGAGGCTGTTTGGAAAAGTCTGGAAGTGGGCGGGCAATTTTAGACGAACAGAAAAGAACATCGGGATTGTTCCGAGCCAACTTGCCGTTCAATTGCGCCAACTTCTGGATGACACGAATTATTGGATCGAGCATGGCACCTGGTCATCAAAGGAACTGGCTGCGAGATTTCACCACAGGCTGGTTTATATTCATCTGTTTCCAAATGGAAACGGACGCCATGCCCGGATCATGGCTGATGCAATACTCACCAAATTATTGAATGAGCCTCCCATTGATTGGGCGGGGGGCTTCAGGCTGGAACAAATGAACCAACGGCGAGATCAGTATATCGCGGCTCTAAGAGCAGCAGATCGACATGATCTCAGCAAATTACTGAAATTTGTCGGGGAATAAGACCCAGTATCACGTAAAATGAGCGCCTTTTTGAAGCACACAGCGTTAAAGTGGCAAACGAATTAAAAAGCAGGATTTCCCGGGCATGAGTGATAGCAATCTATCTAATGAAATCAACAAGAGACGCACGTTTGCGATCATCTCGCACCCTGATGCCGGCAAGACCACGCTGACCGAAAAGCTGCTGCTGTTTGGTGGTGCCATCCAGATGGCAGGCACCGTGAAGGCCAAAAAGGCCGCACGCCATGCGACTTCAGACTGGATGAAGCTGGAAAAAGAACGCGGCATCTCGGTGACTTCCTCGGTCATGCAGTTCAACTACAAAGACCTGGTCGTCAACTTGCTGGATACACCGGGTCACGCCGATTTCTCGGAAGACACCTACCGCACGTTGACCGCGGTCGACTCGGCGCTGATGGTCATCGACTGTGCCAAGGGCGTGGAGGAGCGCACGATCCGCCTGATGGAGGTTTGCCGGCTGCGGCAAACACCGATTTTCACGTTCATCAACAAGCTGGATCGCGAAGGCCGCGAGCCCATCGACCTGCTGGACGAAGTCGAATCCGTACTCGGTATCCAGTGCGCCCCGATCACCTGGCCTATTGGTATGGGCCAGCGCCTGAAGGGTGTTTATCACATGCTGGATGACACCATACACCTGTACGAGTCCGGTAAAAATTACGTCACCCAGGAGGCAGAAATCATCCAGGGGCTAGACAACCCCGAGTTTGATAAGCGTCTGGGCCAGGACGCGGCCGAATTGCGCGAAGAGATCGAATTGGTCCAGGGTGCCAGCCACAAATTCGACCTGGACGACTACCTGGCCGGCAACCAGACCCCGGTGTTTTTCGGCTCCGCCATCAACAACTTCGGTGTCACGCCTTTACTCGACGCCTTCGTGGCCAACGCACCCCCTCCTGGCCCGCGTGAAACCGTTGGGCGCAGCGTGCAGCCGAACGAACCGAAAATGACCGGTTTTGTTTTCAAGATCCAGGCGAACATGGACCCCGCCCATCGCGACCGGGTTGCTTTCATGCGGGTCTGCTCCGGGCGTTTCCACTCCGGCATGAAAATGCAGCACGTGCGACTGGGCAAGGCGATCAAGGCAGCCAATGCACTGACCTTCATGGCGCAGGAACGCGGACACGTGGAAAATGCCTGGCCTGGCGATATCGTCGGCCTGCACAACCACGGCACGATCAGCATCGGCGACACCTTCAGTGAAGGCGAGGCGCTGCAGTTCACCGGCATCCCGCACTTCGCACCGGAACTGTTCCGCCGTGCCCAGTTGCGTGATCCACTCAAGCTCAAGGCCCTGCAGAAAGGACTGGCTCAGCTATCCGAAGAAGGCGCGACCCAGTTCTTCAAACCATTACTGGGCAACGAGTTGATACTCGGCGCCGTGGGTATCCTGCAGTTCGACGTAGTCGCCTACCGCCTGAAAAACGAGTATGGAGTTGAATCGACGTTTGAAAACATCAGCGTGCAAACGGCGCGCTGGGTGAACTGTGACGATGACAAAGTGCTGGCCGATTTCAGCCGGCAGCTACAGAACAACCTGGCGCATGACGGCGCCGGCCTACTGGTCTACCTGGCCCCCAGCCGGGTTAACCTCCAGTTGACCATCGAGCGCTGGCCGGATATCCGGTTTGCTGCCACCCGCGAAACGACCATCTTCGCCAGCTGACCATATGACGGGACTCATTTCCTCATTTCATTCGCTGTTTCCCGACCGGGACCGGCGAAAGATGATCTGGGGAATCGCACTGCCTATCATGGGCGGCATGATGTCGCAGAATGTCCTGAACCTGGTGGATATCGGCATGGTCGGCAAGCTTGGCGACAGCGCACTCGCCGCGACCGGCATCGGTAGTTTCACCAGCTACCTGGCCATCTCCTTCATCATAGGTCTATCAGCCGGTGTGCAGGCATTGGCTTCCAGAAGGGTTGGAGAAGGCCGCGATTCAGAAACCGCGATCCCACTCAATGGCGGGCTGTTGCTAGCGCTGATGATCGGCATCCCACTGTGCATCATCCTGTTTCTGATTACCCCGTGGGCCTTTAACTTCCTGACCGCTGACCCCGAAGTCAGGGAACTGGGCGTTCCTTACCTGCAGGTCCGTATCCTCAGCATGGTCGCCGTGGGAATGAACTTCTCATTCCGTGGATACTGGAGTGCCATCCACATGGCCGGTATCTACCTGCGTACGCTGCTGATCATGCATGCCATCAACATCTTCCTCAATTGGGTGCTTATTTTCGGCAACCTCGGCGCACCGGAACTCGGTGTTTACGGGGCCGGCCTGGCTACCACGATCGCTTTGTACATCGGCACCGGCCTGTATTTCTTTTTTGCCCTGCGCCATGCCAGCGACAAGGGCTTCCTGCACGGCATTCCATCACGTGACACGCTTTGGCAGCAGTTCAAAATATCGCTGCCCAGCAGCCTGCAACAGCTGTTTTTCTCCGGCGGCCTGGTCACACTGATGTGGATCGTGGGCCAGATCGGAACGGCCGAAGTTGCCGCAATCAACATTCTGATGACCTTCCACATTACGGCCCTGCTACCCGCATTCGGTGTTGCGCTGGCCGCAACAACACTGGTAGGCAACGCACTAGGCAGGAAGGATCCGGAGGATGCCGCGGCCTGGGGCTGGAATTGTGCCGCCCTTACGTTTGTCTATGGCTTGATCATGAGCCTGTTACTGATCCCACTGTCGGAACCCATCCTGGCCATCTTCCTGACCAACCCGGAAACCCGGCAACTGGCCCATCTGCCGATGGTACTGTGGGCCCTGATGATCAGCTTCGATACGGCCGGCATGGTGCTGATGAATGCGTTGATCGGTGCGGGCGACACCCGCCGCAGCATGTGGATCAGCCTGATCTGGCAATGGGCTTTTTTCCTGCCGCTGGCCTACCTGGCAGGGCCGGTGCTGGGTTTTGGGCTGCTCGGGGTTTGGATCATCAACAGTTTTTACCGCGTTGGCCAGGCAGTAAACTGCGCCACGCAATGGTCCGGACGCAAATGGGCCGATATCAGGATATAGTGTATACAACAAGAATTAACCGGGGACTCGCTACATGATCGGAACCATCGCTTTCGGCGTTTTTGGCCTTGCCGTTCTTGTCAGTATTGCCTTTGCCGTTTCTTCCAAACGCCGTGAAGTGGACTGGAAACTGGTCGCTTCCGGTATAAGCCTGCAATTGCTGTTCGCAATCATCGTGATCCTGGTTCCCGGAGGCCGCGAGTTCTTTGGAGGCCTGAGCGCCGTTTTTGTGCGCGTGATCAGCTTTGCTACGGACGGTGCAGCCTTTATCTTTGGCCCGCTGGCGGATCCATCCAACCTCGGATTCATTTTTGCTTTCCAGGTATTACCCACCATCATCTTTTTTGCGGCACTGATGGCCGTGCTCTACCACATCGGCCTGATGCAAAAAATAGTCCAGGCGATGGCCTGGGTGATGCTCAAGGTGCTTCGTATCAGCGGTGCGGAATCGCTATCCGTGGCAGCCAACGTCTTCGTCGGACAGACCGAGGCGCCGCTGGTTGTGCGGCCCTACATTTCGCGTATGACCGAATCGGAATTATTCACCATGATGGTCGGCGGCATGGCGACCATTGCCGGTGGCGTACTGGCGGCTTATATCACCATGCTCGGTGGCGCAGACGAGGCCATGCGGCTGTTCTACGCCAAGCACTTGCTTTCCGCCAGCATCATGGCTGCGCCGGCCACGGTAGTCATTGCCAAGATTCTCAAGCCCGAAATGGAGAAGTCGCTGACCAAAGGCGAAGTGACACTGCACGTGGAAAAAACCGCCACCAACGTCATCGAAGCAGCAGCGAACGGAGCAGCGGATGGCTGGCGACTGGCGCTGAACGTGGGTGCAATGCTGTTGGCTTTCATCGCACTGATCGCCATGATCGATTACCCGCTGGGCTTGCTCGGTGAACTGATTGGTTTTGACGCGGCAACCGGTCGTGTACTCAGCCTCTCGACCATTCTGGGTTACCTGCTTTCGCCGCTGGCCTGGGTGATCGGCGTGCCCTGGCAGGACGCGATAACGGTCGGTGGTCTGATCGGCGAGAAAGTTGTGACCAATGAGTTTGTCGCCTATGCCCATCTGAATGAGATCCAGGATACGATGAGCCCCAAAGCACTGTTGATCTCCACTTATGCCTTATGTGGCTTCGCCAATTTCTCTTCCATCGCCATCCAGATCGGCGGAATCGGAGGCATTGCGCCGGACCGGCGTTCTGACCTTGCCCGTCTGGGCCTGCTGGCGGTATTGGGTGGCACACTGGCAACGATGATGACCGCGACCATCGCCGGCGTCCTGACAGCGCTGGCCTGACATGTCGGGCGGCTCACAATTCGACCTGTTTTCCCAACGGCGCTTCATGCCGTTTTTCATGACCCAGGGGCTGGGTGCATTCAACGACAATATCTTCAAGAACGCGCTGGTTGCCCTGCTGGTTTTTGAGAGCAGCAGCCTGGCCGGGCTCAACACCGACCAACTGGTCAACTTCAGCGCCCTGATATTCATACTGCCTTTTTTCCTTTTTTCCGCACTGTTCGGACAATTCGCGGACAAATACGAAAAGTCGATTCAAATACGCCGCGTGAAACTGCTCGAGTTAGTGATCATGCTGCTGGCGACGATGGGTTTCCTGCTGGATAACATTGCCCTGCTGATCTTCGTACTGTTTTTACTGGGTCTTCAGTCGACGATTTTCGGACCACTCAAATACGGAATCCTGCCGCAAATCCTGCGCAAGGAAGAGCTGATAGGCGGCAACGCCCTGATTGAAATGGGTACTTTTGTCGCCATCCTGGCCGGCACGATTGCAGGCCCCCAACTGGCCGGCATCGAGGCCAGCTGGCCATACTGGGTCAGCGCGACCTGCCTGGCGGTCGCCGCCGTCGGTTACCTTTACAGCCGGCGGGTGCCGGAATCAGCAGCCGTTGCACCGGACCTGACGATCAACTGGAATATTTTCAGTGAAACAGTCCGTAACCTGAAATTCATCAATCAAAATCAGACTGTGCTGAACAGCGTACTGGGTATTTCCTGGTTCTGGTTTTTTGGCGCCATCTTCCTGGTGCAAATCCCCAGCTATACGCAAAACGTGCTGGGTGGCGGAAAGCACCTGATGTCCGCACTGCTGGCCCTGTTTATCATCGGCATCAGCACCGGGTCGCTTTTATGCGAAAAGCTATCGGGCAAGCAGGTCGAAATCGGGCTGGTGCCGTTCGGTGCGATCGGCCTGACGCTGTTTGGCCTGGATTTGTATTTCGCCTCACCTGCAGCGCCAACCATGGGGATAACAGTCCTGGAGTTCCTGTCCGACAGCAATAACTGGCGGATCATTATTGATCTGCTGCTGATTGGAATTTTCGGTGGCTTTTACATCGTACCGCTATATGCGCTGGTGCAGTCCCGATCTGCTGTCGACCACCGGAGCCGGGTCATTGCCGGCATGAATATTCTCAATGCGCTGTTCATGGTGATCGCCGCCGTGACCGCCATGCTGATTCTCGGCCCGGCCGGCATGGATATTCCCGAGCTGTTCCTGATCTCCGCTATCCTCAACGCAGTGGTGGCGATCTACATATTCACGCTGGTTCCCGAGTTCCTGATGCGCTTCCTGGTGTGGATACTGATCCACACGATCTACCGGGTACGGGTGACCGGGATGGAGAACATCCCGGAAGAAGGACCGGTGATCGTTGCCAGCAATCACGTCAGCTTTGTCGATCCGCTTATCCTCGGTGGCATGATCAGGCGGCCGGTTAATTTCGTCATGTACTACAAGATTTACAAAATCCCGATTCTGAATTTCATCTTCCGTACGGGCAAGGCCATTCCCATTGCCGGGCGCTCTGAGGACCCCGAAATTCTGAAGACGGCCTACCGCCGCATGCACGGCGTGTTGGAAATAGGCGATGTGCTGGGAATTTTCCCGGAAGGCAAGATCTCTTCAGATGGCGAACTTAACGAGTTTAAACCCGGCATAGACAAGGTCATCGCAGAACAACCCGTGCCCGTGGTGCCGATGGCGCTGTGCCACCTGTGGGGCTCGATGTTCAGCCGCCGCGATCCCTTGTATAAGCGCAGGCCTTATAAATTGTGGTCCCTGATCGAACTGCGCATTGGTGAGCCGATTCCGGCCGAAGAAGTGAACGCCGCGCGCTTACAACAGGAAGTACAGAAGTTGCGCGGAGACGATAAGTAAGAGTTACCAGGGGATTTCGCTTCCATCCGGCATGCTTTTGAGGGCTTCAATGGAGTGAATGCGAAGATCAAACGGACCGGGCTCTTTGCTGGTAAGCATAAAACCGATAAAACGTACCCCAACCTGCTCCAGACCGGTTGTGCCGATGACCGGGGCTCCCCGGACAACGGGCTCAAACGAATCGACCCCCCGTAAAACCGGACGGGGAGTCCGGTCCGCTAAGAAAAAGGAGCGCCACGCCACCGTCCTGGAGTCGTCGTTTTCACGCAGCCTCAACTGGTATCGTCGTTGGTCACCGGATACCTGGAGCCGCCAGCAGGCGACATGCCTGAGCGGGCGATCCAACTCACCCAGCACAGACGTGAAACCGCCGTAGTTTTCGGTGGACAGAGAGCCATGAAAACGCATTCCATCATCGTCGATTTGCAGTTGGCTGTGGGAAATGCCGCCCATCACACCATCGTTGATGATTCGCCAGTCCAGTAGATGCGGGTCAATCTGCATGACTCAGAATATCATCCATTGCAGCTACGCAAAACGCCCCCGTTTCACAACGGGGGCGCCTTGCTGAATAAAAAAGACCCGCAAAAATAGCATGAGGAGTGCACAGAAAAGCATGCGGGCCAAGCCTTTACACACGAGAGATCAGTGCGTGCAAGGGAGTAGTAATGGGATTACGGTCCTACCGGCAATATGACCGTGTCGACCACATGGATCACACCGTTGCTGGCTTCGATATCAGTCGCAATCACCTGTGAATCGTTAATGTAGACAGAGCTATCGACTACGCTGATCCGAACATCGGTGCCATTGGCAGTGGTTGCTGAACTGAGCAGTACGACGTCGGCGGCTTCAACCTTACCTGCAACGACGTGGTAGGTGAGGATTTCAACCAACTGGTCCTTGTTCTCAGGCAAAAGCAGGGATTCTACCGTGCCTGCGGGCAATTTTGCGAAGGCTTCATCGGTGGGTGCAAACACTGTGTACGGGCCGTCGCCTTTCAGCGTATCAACCAGTCCAGCGGCCTGCAGTGCAGCAGCGAGGGTCGTGAAGTCACCGGCTGCAACCGCA
>CAYUBS010000085.1:8071-13077 GCA_964443145.1 uncultured Wenzhouxiangellaceae bacterium
TCCAGCGGCCTGCAGTGCAGCAGCGAGGGTCGTGAAGTCACCGGCTGCAACCGCAGTATCGACGATGTCTTTGTCCTGCTTGGCATAGTTACCTGCGAAAGTTTCGACAGCGAAGAGAAGTGTAAGGGCCGCTACGGCAGTTAAGTTGGAAATACTGAGTTTTGTTTTCATGAACATTTTCGTTCTCCATAAGTTTGAGCGGCTAATGTACAACTTTCGTATAGTTAATACAAGCTTTTATACAAATATATTTGTACATTAACGATACATTACTTATAAATATATTTGGAATCAGCAAGTTGGGGAATCCACGCCCATGGATTTCCATTCAATTGGACATTAAATGATCTGAGTATTTGAACATCACAGACCTGGCCTGATAGTCTGCGCGTCTCGCCTGTGGCAGGCACCCTGATAAACCGAATTGACCAAGGATTCTGGCCAAATGACAAAACTCGCATGCCGTGCATTACTTGCTGTAGTAGTACTCATCTTCTCCTCTGCTGTATCTGCCGACCCGGTCCGCTGGTATCTGCAGGGAGTCACCCTTTCAGACGGCGGGCGCGTGATTGGATCTTTTGATTTTGACGCAGACACAGATACGTACACTGAGATCGATATCGCGACAACCATCGGAACCGAACTGACAGGAGCAGACTATGGCGATCCAAACCCTGACTCTGCCAGTGACTCGACCGGACTGATTTCGGTGCCGGACGATACCGCCGACCCCCTTACCGGGCAGCCGCTGCTAGCGCTGGAGTTCGCACAACCACTAGGCAATACAGGCGGCACCATCACCATCAACACCGCTGGATTGAGTTTTGAAGGTAAATGCAGTCAGAGCGGCCTGCAGGAATGCGGCCTGGTTGTCGTTGCCCGCGATATCACCGCCGGCCTGGTGACCACGGTCAGGCCCGGAGCGCACATAAATGCCGGAATGAACGGCTCCTGGTTCAACCCACTGACCCCCGGACAAGGCATCCTGGTTGACGTATTCCCGGATATACCGCTGGTGTTCCTGGCCTGGTTTACTTTCGACGTGGCCCAATCACCCGCCGGACTGCCGCCGGCCACGGTTGGAGATATTAATCACCGCTGGCTGACCGCGCAGGGCACGTTCCGGAATAATGAAGCGGTGCTGGATGTTTTCCTGACTACCGGCGGCCTGTTCAATGATCCGGCGATGGTGTCGGTTACCAACCCGAACCGCTATGGGCGGATCGTGTTGACCTACAGCGATGATTGCCGCAGCGGCTTGATGGAATTTGAACTGTTTGAGCAGGAGTTATCGGACATTCTGCCGATTGAGCGCATTGCCAATGACAACGTCCCTTTGTGTATGGAACTGGATCAGGAATAACGCGCAGCTGATTAGCTGTCTTTACGCGCCACTCCACATTTCCAGCAGCGGAAAAAGGCTCCTTCAACTTCGATTCCGCAATCGTTGCAGATCCAGTCCTCAGCGGGAGTGTCGTCAGAAAGGTTGAGTGTGAGCAACTCTTGCGCGCGAGGGGCATCTGTACGATCTAAAACGAACAGTTGGGGGATGACCTCCACGAAAGGCAGTTCGCCCACCACCGAAGATCCGAATTCGTTTTTAAGGAATGTGTTAATGCCGTGCGATTCCAGCAGGGATTGCATCTGGCCAACACGGCTGAAATTGAAGTCCTCGTAGACCTTGATCATCAGTCGTTCCCGTCTTTGGCTGGCCTGAACTCCAGTGAGGCTGAATTAATGCAATAACGTGTACCGGTAGGCGGTGGGCCATCCGGAAAAATGTGTCCAAGGTGAGCATCGCAGTTACAACACAGCAACTCGATACGCGCCATGCCGAGACCGTGATCAGGGCGCTGCACAATATGAGCTTCTTCCAGCTCCCCGTGAAAGCTGGGCCAGCCGCAACCGGCGTTAAACTTGCTGTCCGAATCGAACAGCGATTGACCGCAACAGGTGCAGTGGTAAACACCCCTCTCCCAGCACTGGTCGTGCTCACCACTGAATGGCGCCTCGGTTCCGGCTTGCCTCGTGACACGGAACTGTTCAGATGTTAATTGCTCTTTCCATTGCTGGTCTGTCTTGCTAATTTTTTTCATGCAGGCATATTAACCAATTCAGCCGGATCGGCAAACTGTATGGTTGCACTGACATGCGAATAGTTTCAGCTTACCGGCCTCACGGGGCGCTTAACTGTGTGCTTTTTGCAGTTTCCTGCCTGCTGCTCAACGCATGCGCCGGACCTTCCTATTATGCGCAAGCCATTTCCGGCCATTTCAGCATGATGGGAAATCGCCAGGACATCAGCGAGTTACTGGAGTCCGGAACCCTGGACCCCAAGCTGGAAAGTGAACTCAGGCTTTCTCGCGAACTCCTCGAATTTGCAGCGGTAGAACTCGACTTACCAAACTCAGACAGCTACACGCAGTTTGTACGCACCGGGCAGGATGCCATCACCTGGAATGTGATTGCGGCGCCGGAGTTTTCACTCACGCCCAAACGATGGTGCTTCCTGGGGTCCGGTTGTGTCCCCTACAGGGGGTATTTCAAGCAGCCTGATGCCGAGAAATTCGCAGCGCGGCTGGCGGAGAAAGACTTTGATACGGCAGTATCACCGGCTATTGCCTACTCCACGCTGGGTTGGTTCGACGACCCCCTGCTGGATACGATGTTGCAGTACAACGAAGAGCAATTGGCCGCATTCATATTCCATGAACTGGCCCACCAGCGGCTCTACTTAAAAAGTGATACCGCTTTCAACGAAGCATATGCAAGTTTTGTCGAAGAGGCTGGTGTGCGGCGTTGGCTTGAATCAACCGGCCAGGCGGAGCAGCTGGTTCGCTGGCAGAAGCAGGAAAAAGCATCGCTCCAGCTCAACGGCCTGCTCCAGGAGACCCGTTCGGAACTGGCCGCAGTCTACTCGAGCGGCCGGCAAGCCGAACAGATGAAGAAAGACAAGGATGGCGTATTCAACCAAATGCGAGTGGACTATCAAGCGCTGGTCGAGCAGGAATGGGAAGGGAAAAGCCTTTTTCCTTCGTTGCTGGCGCCTGACTTCAACAATGCCCGCCTGGCGCTGATAAATGCGTACCAGGGAGGAGCATGCGCATTCGAAAACCTGTATCGTTCCGCCGGCGGGGATATGTCCCGTTTCAACCAGTTAGCGGCCGGCAAGGCGGCGCTGGATCGCACGCAGCGATCCTCCTGGCTTAATCAACCGTGCGAGGTCATTGCTTCCAACAGCGATCTGTGACAACTTACCCCGAACCGGTATGGCTCACGACTGACAGCGCTAAGACACTTGTCCCAATTCCATTTTGTACATAGCAGACCTTTCGTTGCGCTCGCACTTTCGCTGAGCCTCCTGATTCTGCCTGCGGTGGCATCCGGCCAGGAGCCCCGTGACACCCCGGTGCGCCCAGCCCGGATATATTCCTGCCCTGATATGAAAATGGGACCCGCCCTTCCGGTCGCCCCCGACCGCAGCCGGGCACCCATCGTCGTTTATGCCCAGGAGCTGGATGCCGGCAAAACCAGTGAAGGCGAAGCCAGCGGCAACGTGGAAGTATTCCGGCTCGATCAACACATGGCCACTGAGCGGGTCATATTCGACCCGGTTAAGGAAACGATCACCCTGCCAGACGAGGTTACCTACGAGGACCAGCAGGTATGGCTTAGTGGCGAGCAGGGCTATTACAGTTTCACCGATGAGTCCGGGGAGTTCTCACTGATCGACTACGGGCTCTCCGCCTCCAGCGCGAACGGCAGCGCCAGCTTTGTCGAACTGATTGGCGGACACACTTCAAAACTGCACGAGATGGACTACACGTCCTGTTCCGGGGAAAACCCCGATTGGCAGATTTACGCCAAAGAACTGGAACTGAAACACGAAGAGGGCAGAGGCGTAGCGCGTGGCGCCAAATTGATCTTCAAGGGTGTCCCTGTCCTCTACGCACCCTACTTCACTTTTCCGATCGATGACCGGAGAAAGAGTGGCTTCCTGTACCCCCGACTGGGACAGAGCAGCGATCTCGGGCTGGAAATTGGCGTGCCATGGTATTGGAATATCGCCCCGAACCAGGACCTCACACTGGAACCCAGATACATGTCGAAGCGGGGCTTCATGATGTCCGGTAAATACCGCTTCATGACCCGCAAGACCAATGGTTCGGTCGACTTTGACTATATGCCGGACGACCGCAAGTCCGATGAAGATCGCTTCCACTACGTGATTGAGCACAATGCCTTCATGAGCCGGCAGTGGCGTTCCAATATCATCGTCGACCGGGTGAGTGACGATCGCTATTTCCAGGATTTCGGTACCAACCTGGCCCAGACATCCAAGCAGTTTCTGCGCAGCGCAGGAACCCTGACCGGCGTCGGGCGCTACTGGGACCTTGAGTTCATGATCGATGACTTTCAAATCCTGGACGAATCCATCACAGAACAGAACACGCCCTACCGCCGCTTGCCAAGGCTACTCTTCTCGATCGATCAGCCGCTGGCCCGAACCGGACTGTTTTTTGGGCTGGATTCGGAAATGGTTAATTTCGACCGTGACCTTGGCGTAAACGGGACACGCATGGACTTTTACCCCCGGATGTACTGGAGCAAGTACTCCAGTTGGGGCTTCGTCAAGCCCAGTCTGGGCATGCGCTACACGACCTATGACCTGAACTGGAACGGTGCGCCGGGGAACAAAACGCCCGACCGTAGCACCATGATCGCCAGTCTTGATACCGGACTGGTTTTCGACCGCACCACGGCCGGCGGTGACGTGCAAACGCTCGAACCCAGGCTGTTCTATCTCTATGTCCCCTACAAAAACCAGGACGAACTGCCCAACTTCGATACCGGCGAATTCACCTTCGGCTACAGCCAGCTGTTCAACACCAACCGTTTCGCCGGTGCCGATCGGCAGGGTGATGCTAACCAGGTGTCCCTGGGGGTAACCACCAACCACTACAGCGGGATCAGCGGCGAGGCATTATGGAGCCTGAGCCTGGGCC
>CAYUBS010000086.1:0-13043 GCA_964443145.1 uncultured Wenzhouxiangellaceae bacterium
CCTGGCAGTCCAACTTTCGTCAGGCCAGTGCGCATTGGAGACTGGCCGGTGATAAAGGCAGCACGCCCGGCGGTACAGCTTTGCTGACCATACCAGTCAGTGAACACAGCACCTTCCCTGGCAATGCGGTCGATGTTCGGTGTCTTGTAACCCATCATGCCCATGTTGTAGGCGCTGATGTTGAACTGGCCAATGTCATCGCCCCAGATAATTAATATATTGGGCTTGTCTGCAGCAACTGCGGACTGGACCCCAAGCAGTAATATGAACACTGCTACGGTTAATTTAAATATAGACTTCACGCTTCTCTCCTTTGCTTCAAGATTTGACTTTCGCCCGCAGGCAAGCCGTATAGTACGGCTCATTACCCTATATTACGACTTAAAACATGAAGCGTTAATAACATTTCTGACCATTTACAGGGCAGTAATGACGGGAGAGGGCTGGGTTTTCTTTTGTTTCGTCAAATTCGAAGCCTGCTGATGACTCAGGTCAAGGCACCACATTTAAGGTAAAATTAACATTATCCGCGTTCATACAATCTGTAAGAAAGGAGAAGAAAGATGCGTAAACAAATTACAACAGCGCTCTGTGCAGCGGCGTTACTGAGCACAGCTGCAGTCAATACCGCGAATGCATTTGACCAGGGCGACTGGCTGATCCGCGGCGGTGCTTCCGTTGTCAATCCGAAATCTGACAACCATGAAATCGTCGACGTTAAGTCAGCTACCAGTTTTACATTCAACATCAGCTACATGATGACTGAAGCCTGGTCACTTGAATTACTGGCAGCTTACCCGTTCAAACACAATATCGAATTGCTCGATAAAACCAAGGTGGGTTCAACCAAACACTTGCCGCCTACCCTTAGCGTGCAATACCACTGGGCTCCCAACTCCAAGTTTCAGCCTTATGTAGGCGCTGGTATTAACTACACCAGTTTCTTCAGTGAAAAAACCGAAGGTCCCCTGGAAGGTACCGATCTGTCTCTCAACAGCAGTTGGGGCTGGGCAGGCGAAGTCGGCGCCGATCTGATGTTGAACGACCAGTGGTTCCTGAACGGCAGCATTCGTTATATCAGTATCGAACCCAAAGCCAGGCTTGATGGCGTTTCCATCGGCAAAGTAAAAATCAACCCATGGGTCTATGGCCTGCACGTTGGTGTGCGTTTCTAAACTAATTACATTAAGTAATGAAGAAGGGCCGCTTGCGGCCCTTTTTTTGTCAGACAGAAAACGTAAACCCTTGATAATTCAGCGAACGAGGCACACCGGGCAACGCATTTTCTGACGCAACACCTGCAGGTTATCCGGCGCCAGAAAACCCGGGGCGGCATAGAGTACCAGCATAGCTGCACCTTCATGGGTAGCAAAAGCAGCCAGATTGCCGGCATCGTAGTCCGGAATGTTCTGAACCCTTCCCGGAGTGCCTTTAAGGCGCTTTTTGTACAGGCGCTTCAGAGCTTCGGGGTCACTTGCTGCCAGACGGGTCAGCAAAACCGTGATGCGATCTGTTTCCCCGTTAGCCAGGCGTGTGGCTGCTGCCAGCACCCTGCCGGCCGGGGCCAACTCATCGATGGCGACCACGATGCGGTTCGCAGAAAGACCCGGTCGCGGCCTGGCAGCCATGGCCATGGCCATCGTACGGATCGGTTCAAACACCACGATGTCTGACTGACTTGCAGTTTCCAGCAATAAGCGGACCGCCGAACCACGAATATTCTGGAACGAATGGGCCACACCGGCGCGCCGGGCCAGGACAGACAGGGCCCTTTGTGCCGTTCGAATACGCAGGGCGAGCACTTGCTCAAACTGAGCGCTGTCGAATTCGCGGACATCGAACGTCAGCCTGCATAGTTCTTTGACAAAAGGCAGATCAGCCGCATGCCGCAGTTCCGCTTCTTCAAGGAACACACCGTGCATTTCCGTCACCTTGCCCTTGCCCTTGCCCAGCAGTGGCAGCACGACATCCAGGAGGTTTCGGCTGGAACCCCCTGGACCGAGAATCACTGCAACCCGGCGCGCGGTGTTTTCAGTCTTGCTTGCCGACATCGGCCGCGCCTACTTCGGGTGGTGGGGGTTTGCTGAAATCGCGTTTATTCTCGGCCAATCTCAGTAAACGGTCATGAACTTTCCGATTAATGCTGCCGTCCGCGAAGTGACCGCTGGCATCCTTTGATCCCGCAGCCAGGCCGGTGAGAAGCGACAGCGCCTGGTCCACGTGATCAACCGCGTACACCTGGAACTTTCCGGCTTCGACAGCCTCAACAACATCACGCCGCAGCATCAGGTGCTTCACATTGGCGACAGGAATAAGCACACCCTGCTCACCGGTCAGGCCGCGTTGGCTGCAAATATCAAAGAATCCCTCAATTTTTTCATTGACGCCGCCAATGGCCTGAATCCTGCCGTGCTGGTCAATCGAGCCTGTAATAGCCAGCGACTGATTGATTGGCGCTGCCGCCAGGGCTGAGACCAGCACACACAATTCGGCTGCAGAGGCGCTATCACCATCCACACCCCCGTAGGACTGTTCAAACACCAGGCTGGCCGACAACGAAAGCGGCACATTCGGCAGGTAGTGGGAGCCGAGAAAACCGGACAGGATCAGTACGCCTTTTGAATGCAGTGGCCCGCCAAGCTTCACCTCGCGCTCAATATCGATGACCCCGGCTGAACCCGTCCTGACGGTGGCCGTGATCCGTTGGGGGCGCCCGAAGGCGAGATCACCAACCTGCAATACCGCAAGGCCATTCACCTGGCCAACCCGTGAGCCGGAAGTTTCCACCAGGAACGTTTCACGCAGCAGCTCTTCCTGCATCCGGTCTTTGACCCGGCTGCCGCGGCGAATCCTGCTGTCGATAGCTTTTTGTACATTCGCGGCGCCTATCAGGGAATCCCCGTTCTGCCCTGCCCAGTAGTCTGCCTCCCTGACCAGGTCAGTTGAACGTTGAATGTTCGATGACAGGCGGTCGCTGTCGCCAAGCTGGCGCGCACTGTCCTCGACCAGCCGGCAAACACCTTCTCGACTGAGGTGCCGAAGTTTGTCGGCGCGGATCGTAGTGGCCAGCCAGCGGGCAAGGTGTTCGATATTTTCCGTGTTGCGCGGCATCTGGTCCTCAAAATCGGCCGGTACTTTGAACAGCTCGGAAAACTCAGGGTCATAGCGCTCGAGCAAGTAATAGTAAATTCGTTCTCCCACCAGGATCACTTTCAGATCCAGTGGAATCGGCTCCGGCTCCAGCGTAACGGTGCTCACCAGCCCAAATTCATCAGCCAACGAGCGGATACTCAACTCACGGGACTTGAGCGCCCGCTTGAGTCCGTCCCAGGCCTGTGGATAGGACAGCAGCCTGGAGGCATCGATGACCAGGTAGCCACCGTTGGCCATGTGCAGCGAACCCGGGCGGATCAAGCTGAAATTGGTCACCAGCGAACCGAACTCCGACTCGTGCTCGATCCTTCCAATCAGCTCGACGAAGCTCGGCTTGTCCTCAAAAATCACCGGTGCGCCCTGTAAGCCACTTCGATCGACCAGAACGTTGACCGCGTATTTTCGCATCGCAGCCGTTTCTTTGGATTCCCCCACCTGTTGAATCTGTGCAGGCATTCCCTGGCCTTCCTGCGGCGGCAGGAAGATCCCGACGTTATCCAGGATATCGCTCTGCATTTTTTCCAGGTGGTCCACAACCGCCGGAATATCGTGGTATTTCTGGACCAGCTCATCTACCAGTCCGCTGACTGCCAGGCCGGCTACGTCACGTTCCAACTGACGGATTTTCCGGCGCATTTCGCGGGCACGCTTGGGCATTGTCCGCATCACCTGCTGCAACTGCAGCGTCAGTTCTTCAATATCCGCGTGAAATTTCTGTTGCTCTTCCTCCGGCAGTTTCTTGAAGTCCTCACTGCTGACCGCCTCCCCTTCCCTGATGGGTATGAACGCGATTCCCGTTGGTGTCTGGATCACGCCGACATCCTGTTCTTTCGCGGCCTCTTCTATCTGCTTGAAGGCTTCCTCCTGGCCGTCCTTGAACTCTTCGGCAACAGCATCCCGCTGGGCCTGAAAATCCTCACTTTCGAAAGCGGCCGGAATGGCCGTCTGGGCATCCTGTATGACGTGCTCAACGTCAAGCCGCAGCTGCTTGCTGCGACCGGGCGGCAATGACAAAGCCCTCGGTTTTCTCGGCTCGTCAAAATCGGTGACATAACACCAGTCCCGGGGAACAGGCTGGTCCTGAGCTTTTTTCTCCAGGAACCGCCGCACCAGGGCGTTGCGGCCTGAACCGGGGGGGCCCAGCACGTACACGTTGTGCCCATCCACACCGATTTCCGTGGCGAAAGTGATGGCTTCGACGGCACGTTCCTGACCTGGGATTTCTTTCAGTTCTTCCAGCTCAGCCGTGGTTTCGAAAGATAAATCTGCGGGGTCGCAATGCCGGTATAGCATCTGCGGCAAAAGTGGTTGGCCTGGCTTCAATTTCTTCACCTGTCCATGCAATGACAAAAAGATCCTGTCGCTCATCCATCGTGACATGGATTTTCCGCCTGTTACATGCCAAAAAAGAGATCTGGCGACCCAAATCACGTGCATTCAGATAGAATGAAAGGATATAAATCTGGAGAAATCGCATGAATGAAGCCGTGGAAATGATGAATCCAGAGACAAGCGCCTCTCAGCAGGCCGCAGAAATGCTAACAGCCGCATTCCGGAAGCAACGTAAAAGCTATCTGGCTGACCCTATTCCGGATCTGGGCCAGCGCAAAAATGACCTGCAGGCCCTGAAGCGAATGCTAGGCGAGAACCTGGACGACATCCTTGAAGCGATCAGCGAGGATTATGGAAACCGTTCACGGCATGAAAGCCTGTTCGCGGAAATCATCGCGGTGACAGACGGCATCAACGACACCATCAAGTCGCTGAAGAAGTGGATGAAGCCGCAAAAACGCCACGTTGACTTCACCCTGTACCCGGGTGCGAAAAACCGCGTCATTCCGCAGCCACTGGGTGTGGCAGGTCTGATCATCCCATGGAATTTCCCCATCAACCTGGCGTTTTCCCAACTAACCGGCGCGTTCGCCGCTGGCAACAGGGCAATGGTCAAGATGTCCGAAAACTCGATTGCGCTTTCACGCCTGCTGATGAAGATTTCACCGCGCTACTTTCCAGAAGAAAAACTCGTGTGGTTCGAGGAAACCGGTGGCGTAGGCATCGAGTTTTCGCAGCTACCATTCGATCTCATTATGTTTACCGGTTCCGGACAGACCGGCCGTGCCGTGATGGCGTCTGCAGCAAAAAACCTGACGCCTGTCGTGCTGGAACTGGGCGGCAAGTCACCGGCCATTATCGACCCCGAATTTCCGCTTGAAAAGGCTGTTGAACGCATCCTGTTCGTCAAGCAATTCAACGCCGGCCAGATCTGCACCAATGTCGACTACGTTTTCGTACATGAAAACCAGCGTGATGCTTTCATAGAAGCATCGCAGAAATGGGTCAAGAAACACATCCCGGATATTTCCAGCAAAGACTACACTTCCATCATCGATGACCGCAGCTTCAGGCGGCTGGAAGAGACACTGGAAGATGCCCGCGACAAAGGCGCTACGCTGATCAACCTCTCCGGTGAACAACCGGCAAACCGCGAGTTGCGCAAGATGCCCGTACACCTGGTCCTGGACACCACGGAAAACATGACCGTCCGCAGCCGGGAAACATTTGGCCCAATCCTGATGGTACTCACCTACAAAAAGCCTGAAGAGGTCATCAAGTACATCAATGGCCAGGATCGCCCGCTGGCGCTCTATCCGTTCACCAAAAACAAGGAATTGGCGCAGCTGTATATCGACCGGATCATGTCAGGCGGCGTGAGCGTTAACGATGCGCTGTTCCATGTTGCGCAGCATGACATGCCTTTTGGCGGGGTCGGGCCTAGTGGTATGGGCCATTACCATGGCTATGAAGGGTTCGTCACTTTCTCCAAGCTGAGGCCGGTGTTTTACCAGGCCAACTTCACCTCGATGAAGTTCCTGGCGCCACCCTATGGCAAGTTCGCAACCCGGGTGTTCAATTACCTGGCGAAATCGAAGGGTTAGCTGCGCTGCTTGGAACTGATCCGCTGGTTGGCGATCTCCATCGCGCGGGTCCAGCTGTCTTCATCCTGATCACGCACTGAGCGCGCCAGCTCATCGAACACGCGCCGGAAATGGTCCACCACGTCACCCGTCATCCGGTTGCCCTGCTGAATCTCATAGTAGAGGTGCGGATTTTCAGAAACCACCTGGGTCGCAACTTTCAACTGGGCATTGAACGTACTGCTGGAAATCTGGCGTAACAGGGGCACGGCCTCACCGCTTTCCGCCAACGCGCTGGCGAACGCAATATTGACCAGGTGCGAAAGCCCAAGCACCCAGGCCATCACTTCGTCGTGTTCTTCCAGGCTCAGGTCAACACACTCGGCCGCAGTGTGGGCAAACAAAGCCCGCGCCTCAGAAAGGGCCTGCGGGTTTCCGGTATCGACAAACAGGATATGGCGGCCGGACAACCCGATCTCATCGGGTCCGAACATCGGGTGCACAGAGCAGACCCGGCAGCCCGCCTTCGTCAATGCTTCCAGGCCGGTGCGCATCGGGCTTTTCAGGGAGCCAATATCGAATACCAGGCCGCGCGGTTTTAATTCAGCAAGGCGGTGCAGTATGGCATTAGATGGCCGCAACGGAACCGCGACCACTACCAGGTCGAATTCATCGACCGCTGACTCCCAGTCATCGACCCGCTCGAAAGGCGTGTCCTTGACGACTGTATCGGCGACTGAAACGTGGTAACCGACCATATCTAGGTAGCGCGACATCCACTGGCCCATTCGACCAAGGCCACCGATGACCAACGCACGCTTGCCGGCGCCATGATCCGACTGCACCAGCTTGTAGGTCTCCTGGTTACTCAGTGAATGGTGAATCAGCGTTTCCAGCACGTCGCGGGCGACGGCCCCTGAAAGACCGTGCGATTCCGCCCGGGCCATTCCCCGATCAATCACCTCGCGCTCCCGTGCGTAGTGCCTTAACGGTGCACCGGTGCGTAGCTTGTGGTCGCCAATAGCCGTGACCACCGCCTGTCGTTCGGCGATCAGATCAACGATCCCGGTATCAATTTCATCAAGCCGCTCTCGCAGTTCGAGCAACTCATCGGCGGTCAGGGTGCTTTTTTCAGACATGGCTGTAGCTTCAGTTTCTTGAGCGGGGCAATTCGCTGCATTCTAGGGCTTTAGCAGGCAATGCTCCAGCCCAAAATCACTGCCCGCCCCAGTTGATCGACCAGGCCGCTAGCAAAGCATCAACGTTGGTGCCCACCGAGATGTTAGTGTCGCTGGTCAGGTAAGTGAACTTCAGGCCTTGTCGCTTATTGATGGGCACACCCAGGCTAAGCGCTATGTAACGCTGCCGACGGTCATCCGTTTTGTCCACACCGCTAACAGTTGAGCGTCCGCCGTGCGCGAACCCACCACTGAAGCTAGCCCACCAGCCTGGCTTAAAACTGTAAATCACATGCCCTTGCATGAACCACAGGGGGGCCTGTTTCAGGGTATTGCCGTCCCAGAATTCATCGTTGGTCTGGTGCAGAAATACGGAACCCGTCAGCTCGAACTGCCATTTGTAGTGCTGATGAAGAACGCCGAGCTGTGGGCGCACGACAAACCGGTTACCTCCCAGGTTGATCAGGTTTTGGTCATTGTAATCCCCGAGCGGTAACCTGACTGCCAACCCGGCCCCAACCGTTGTGTTAACCGGATTATCACGCCGGAACTGCACATATTCTTTTCCGCTCAGCGCGGGGGCGCCATATAGATTGATAGAAAACCTGATTCGGGGGTCCGCAAACCCCCTGCGGCGTACACTGGTGAATTCTCCATTAAGCAATCCTTCCCAGCGCCCCGCTGCATAAGGGATGGTGGTATCAACCCTCGCAGACTTGCCGAACAACTCGAAGCTTCGAACATAGGCGACAGCGCCGAGGTACAGGTCATAGGTGGCGTCTTCGATGTTCAGAGCAGGATCAAACCCTATGTCGCCGTTGGTATAGCCGCCTCCCAAACCCAGCACATTCAGTCCGGTCGGCAGGTGCGACCAGCGCCGGGGCTCCAGGTCTTGCGCCTGTGCCAGCCCGCTGAGCATTACCAGCAACAAAAAAACCATACACCTCAGAAGCAGAGTGAAGCGCATCATGACGGCGCACCCGACTGAGAGTAGTCCTGCAGACAATCTATCTCCTGCACTGGCAAATGAACATATGGAAAAGGCTGCATCAATAAAAATCCGGAGGGTAAGAAATATCATAAACTGAACGCCGAAAGTTAACCAGCAACAACCCATTACTGAAGAAAAATTGGACCCCAGATCAATTTCAGCCGCTGACCAGGCTGTTACCATTGGCGCTCACCCTTCAAATACTGTTTTTGGCCCATCGGGGCACCTGGCCAATAAGGAAATACGACATGTCTTACAACCTGAAAAACCGCAGTTTCCTCAAGCTCCTCGACTTTTCAAAACGGGATCTGACCCACATCCTCAACCTGGCAAGGGACCTGAAACGGGCTAAGTACGGCGGCTACGAGGTTCAGCGTTTGCGCGGCAAGAACATTGCGTTGATTTTTGAGAAGGCTTCCACCCGCACCCGTTGCGCTTTCGAAGTTGCCGCTTACGACCAGGGCGCTAACGTGACCTACCTGGATCCAGCCGGCTCACACATGGGTAAGAAAGAATCCGTCAAGGACACGGCCCGAGTGCTGGGACGCATGTACGACGCCATCGAGTACCGGGGTACTGCCCAGCACATCGCCGAAGACCTCGCGAAGTATTCCGGCGTTCCGGTTTTCAATGGACTCACCGACGAATTTCACCCGACCCAGATGGCCGCTGACCTGATGACGATGCGTGAACATGCATCCAGGCCATGGCATGAAATCTCTTATTGCTACCTGGGTGACGCGCGATCCAACATGGGCAATTCTCTGATGATCGCCGGTAGCATGATGGGAATGGACGTGCGGATTGCCGCTCCAAAAAGCCTCTGGCCAGACGAAGAGCACATCGGCTATGCCCGCGACCTGCAGGACATCCATAAGGGAAACCTGTTGCTGACTGAGGATCCGCTAGAAGGCGTGAACGGGGTTGATTTCATCCACACCGATGTGTGGGTCTCCATGGGTGAGTCACAGGATGTCTGGGCAGACCGCATCGCCCTGCTCAAGGATTACCAGGTCACCAAGGACCTGATGGATGCGTCCTGCAATCCACGAGTCAAATTCATGCATTGCCTACCCGCATTTCACAACCTGGAAACCGAGGTCGGGCGTGAGATCCATGAAAAATTCGGACTGGAATCGATGGAGGTGACAGAAGAAGTTTTCGAATCCCCTGCCGGGATCCAGTTTGAACAGGCGGAAAACAGGGTCCATTCCATCAAGGCCCTTCTCGTTGCCACGCTCGGCTCGTGAATTCTCAATGAGAGTCGTTGTAGCGCTTGGAGGAAACGCACTGTTGCGGCGTGGCCAGGAACTAAACGCCGAGAACCAGCGGGTAAACATACGCATCGCCTGCGGGCAGCTGGCTGTGGTTCACGCGAACCACCAACTGGTCATTGCACATGGCAACGGGCCACAGGTTGGCCTGCTGGCCCTGATGGATGAGGCCTACAAGGCCGTAGACCCTTATCCCCTTGATGTACTGGGTGCAGAAACAGTCGGCATGATCGGCTATATGATCGAACAGGAACTGGGCAACATCATTCCGCCGGACGACCACATCGTCACCGTGCTGACACAGATACTTGTAGATCCGGATGACCCGGCATTTGCCTCACCCACCAAGCCGGTCGGCCCGATTTACGGCCAGGCCGAAGCGCAGCGCCTGGAGAAAGAGAAAGGCTGGTCGATCGCCCGCGACGGAGCTCATTACCGCAGGGTAGTGCCGTCTCCGCTGCCCCGGCGCATCATAGAGATCGATGCGATCCGGATGCTGGTCGATGCCGGAATCGTCGTGATCTGTGCAGGCGGTGGCGGTATACCTACGGCCTATGACGATGAACACAAGCTGTATGGCGTAGAAGCAGTGATTGACAAGGACCTGGCCAGTGGATTGCTCGCCAGAGGCCTGGATGCCGACCATTTCGTGATGTTGACCGACGTCTCCGCGGTGTATTCCGAATTTGGTACCAAACACCAGCGGGCCATCAAAGCCGCCCACCCCGATGCACTTACGAAACTGTCTTTTGAACAGGGTTCGATGGGGCCGAAAGTCGAAGGCGCCTGCGAATTTGTGCGAGCGACCGGCAAACAAAGTGCCATTGGGCGACTCTCCGACCTGACGCTGATCCTGGATGGTGAAGCGGGCACACTGGTTTCAAACGGCATTTCAGGGATCGAGTATTACGAACCCTGAATCAGAATTCGTAACCGAAGGTCTCGATGTCTTTTCGGTAGTATTCCCCCACCACCGCCCTGGTTTCGTCGTCATAAAAATCGGCCATGCTGTGACAGTCGTTCTCGCCATTGATGAACAGAAAATTTCGAATCCTTCGTTTCAGGTCCCGTGACTTTTTATCCGACCTGTTGCGGTGTGGCAGTTGTGAATCTGGAATTCCAAGCTCTTCGCAAACCAGGCTGAAATCCTGTTGGAGGTTTTCAAACCGTCCCACGAAATCAACCAGCAACCGGCCCTGACCATCGTGCAACATGTCGTACTGGGGCATCACGTGGCGGTACTTGTCATCCCATCCCGGCCGTGGGAATTTATTCAGCACAAAATCGCGAAAGCTTCGGTGCTGAAAATAATTGCGGTAGCGATATTCGGACAGGATTCGCGCCCAGGGATTGCGCACGAAGCTGAATGTGTAGAATCCCGCATACTCCTCAGCGGTGAGGTAGCCACACTCCACATACTCAGCGGCTGAAAGGTGCGCCAGTTTCTCAGTACCCCGGCTCGGGTCATCATTACTCTGCAGGCACAAGACAGCGCGGTCCCGGTCCCGATCCCAGTCCAGCTGCAGTATATTCATGAAGAACTGTTCGATGCTCTGCCCCGCGGCTTTAGGAATGTGCACAAACAGGCAGTTGTAGTCGCGACAAATCATGAATGACTAGCGTCGAATCAAAATCCACTTTTGCTTGTGGATTTTCTCGCCCTTGAGCAATTCGATATCCAGCCCGCGAGCCGCGCACGCTTCCTGGATCCACTTATAACTGTGCCGGCAGATACCCGCTTCATCAGATTCGTGGCAGCGCCCAATCCAGGTATCACCCTTGTAGTCCGGCCGGAATGGCGTGGGCGACTTGAACGATGTCAGGAAACGGGCCCCGGGGCGGGTAAACTGCACGAAGCCATCAAGCATCTTTTCAATGTCTTTTTTAGGTGCGTGGGTCCATATGGAATGGGCATGAAAAAAGTCGAAGGTTTCACCAAAGCCTGAAAAATCATACTGGTCGTTGTGCAAAAACTTCGGCTGTTTGGCCTCAAACAGACCGGGCTCGATCAGGTGTTCAACACCGGCATTGAACATGAACGTATTTGGCTCCACCCCGAAATAGCACCCGCGATTGAGGAAGTTGATCATCCAGTAGCCGCCGCATAGTGCTCCGCAGCCAATATCCAGTAACTTGTCCCAGGGGTTGAGACCATGCCGGATCAGCGATTCAAGCTGGGTCCGGCCGGTTTTTTCAAAACGCTTTATTCCACAACCAATCTGGGTGGTGACCTGGTACAGTCGCTCGCCCCTTTTTTGCAGGGATTCCGTTGGATCTACCGGGTTCATACGCGGGCTTTCTCACGTTCACTGACCAGGCTCCGAGTGTACCATTTAAGAGCCTTTAAGCGTTGCGGCAACTGATTTTCTCGCTGGCGTATGGGATAATGCGACCCCTATGACCCAGACACTCAAGTTTCCGGATTTTTTCGTAGTTGGCGCACCGCGCTGCGGCACGACTTCGCTTTGCCGCTACCTGTCGCGCAACCCCCAGATTTGTTTTTCCAGGCCCAAGGAACCCCACTATTTCTCGCGTCTTGATCACACGCCAACTGCGGATGAGCTGCAGCGGGATTACCTGGATCGTTGTTTCGACCATCACAATGAAAAGCACCGGTCGGCTGGAGAGGGTTCGGTTTCCTACCTGTACCTGCCTGGTGTAATCGAGCGTATTAAGCACATCAACCCTGAGGCACGGTTTATCGTTCTGGTTCGAAACCCGCTTTCGATGCTGCCCTCTTACCACTTGCGGATGCGCTTCCTGTTGCAGGAAGATCAGGAAGATTTCGCTGATGCCTGGAGTCTGGAAGAATCGAGAAAGCGTGGCGAGAACGTACCTAAACGGTGTCTGGACGCACGCCTGCTGCAGTACAGTGATGTGGCCAGGTTCGGGGTACAGATTGAGCAACTGTTTCAGGTTGCCGGGCGTGACCGTTCTCACGTCATCGTATTTGATGACTTCAAGGCAGACCCGCTCAAATCCTACCGCCGAGTGCTGGACTTCCTGGAAGTCGACTACGATGACCAGACCGACTTTGAAAAGCGCTTTGCAAGCCATATGTACCGGTTTGAGTGGCTGCAAAAGCTGCTTTTCGCCCCCGCAACCAGCGGCAGCAAGACGGTGGACACACTGCAGCGGCGTTCCCGGAAATACAATGAAGACGGTACCCGGCAGCCCAGCATGATCAAGCGTGTCACGCGCCTGAACAAGGTGCCCATGCGGCCTGCCCCGCTGTCCGAACAGATGGCGGAAACAATCAAGGGCGCCCTCAGGGAGGATGTGGCGTTGCTTTCCTCCCTGCTAGACCGTGACCTGGGCTTCTGGCTGGACTGACTCAGTGCGGGCTGACGCCCCGGGCTCTCTTATTGCTTACAATTGGGTAAATTCCCCGAGCACCTATCCATGAAAAAAATTATCGAATGCGTACCCAACTTTTCCGAGGGACGTGACCTGGCAATCATCAGGCAGATCACTGCTGAAATTGAAGCCGTGCAAGGCATCCAGCTGCTGGACGTAGACCCCGGCGAAAGCA
>CAYUBS010000087.1:0-13032 GCA_964443145.1 uncultured Wenzhouxiangellaceae bacterium
TTTCCGCCGGTCCAGCCGCCTTTGGCCAACACCCGGTCGCCCATCGCAGCCGGTGAGTCTTCCAGGTCGGTCGCCATCGAGTCGTTCCAGCGATTGAGAAATCCGTACAGGCAGACCGCGCCGAGAATCTGCACGATTTGCTTCTCGTCCCAATGTGCTTTCATTCGTTCCATCAGTGGTTCATCGACGGCATTGGGTACCGAACCTGCCGCGAGCGCGTAGTCCAGTGCGACCCGTTCGGCCTCCGTATACAAAGGGCTTTCCTTGTAGTCCCAGATAGCATCCAGTTTTTCCTGGCTGATACCATGAATTTCTGCGGCTACCAGCGAGTGTGCCTCACAATACTGGCAACCGGCTGCGCGGCTGGAGAAGTGCGCGACCAGGCGCATGAATCCCAGGTCAACAGAGCCGTTGGGATCCATCACGGCTTTGGTTAGTTCTCCAAAACCCTCAACCATTGCAGGCAGGCGTTGCATCGTAAGCAGACTGTTGGGAATGAAGCCGAGAATCTGTTCAAAGATTGCAAAATCGTGTTTCAGTTCCGGGGTTGTTTCCGGGGGCAGGGGTTTCATGTGCGCCATGCTGCTGTCCTTCTGTTTAAGCGAAGAACAGATTCTGACGTATTAGCGTAGGGCTTGCAGCACTTCGATGATCATTGAGCGTGCATCCCAACTGCGCTCATCTTCACCCAACAGGTTCACGGCAAACACATAGCGTTGTTCATCGCGCTGTAGAAAGCCGGTGAACCAGGCATGGTTGGCCGGTCCCCTGCAGGTGCCTGTTTTACCGTACAACTCCCCGCTGAAGCCCTCGGGCAGTGAATAGTCCTGGTGCATCGTGGCTTTTACGATCTCCTGGTTTTCCACACTGGCTGGCAATTCGTTGTTTGCCAGTCTCCGCATGAACTCGACCTGCTCAAGCGCGGAAATTTTCAGCGAACTGGACAACCAGAAATTATCCTGCCCGCCGGAAATATCGCGGTTTCCATAGTCGTAGGAATCCAGGGCATCCTGCATTCGCTGCGGACCGATCTGCACGGCTACATCCTGGAAATACCAGACAACGGAGTACTTCATGGCACTGGAAAGATCATGGTCTTCATTAAGTACTTTGCGCTCACGCTCCGTCCCATCCCACTTTTTTGTATCCGACGGGCCGCTGAGCATGCCGTTTTCCAGGCCGATCAGTGCATTGGGGACTTTAAAAGTGGAGCAGGGCGCCAGTTGCTGCTGGCATTGCGGCAAGTTACTGACCAGGTAAAGGTCGTCAGTTTCGCTGTAAATAGCGATGCAGGCAGATTTTCCGGCGGTGAATTCAGAGAGGGAACCGGGCCAGTGGGCTGTGTCGGCTGCCAGCGGCTGGGCAGAAAGAAATCCTCCTGCCAGCACCACCTGTAATAAATGACTGCGCCTGCTCATGGCAATCTAAGGGCAATTCCGTCCTGATCCGATGGGGTTCAGGCAGCTTGCTCTTCGGCCACGCTCTTTTTCATCGGGCCATTGAGCATTGCATGCCGCGTGATGTTCACGATCAGGTCAACTTCTTCCCTGGTCATATTGAAGTTGGGCGTAAAGCGTAGCGAGTTCTCACCGCCGTGAATTACGTTCAAGCCATGGAAGCGCATGAATTCTTCGATCGAGTCCGCGCCGCAGCTCTTAAAGCGTGTGCCGTCGAGCTCCGCGCTGAACAGCAAGCCGGTGCCCTGTACGCTGGTAATCCTGCCGTCGAGTTCTTCCTGAACAGCCTTCAGCCCGGCGACCAGTTCGGCGCCGCGTTCACGGATATTCTGGCGCAGTTCCGGCGTGATGCCTGCCAGTACCGCACAGCCGACGTCCAGTGCCTTGGGGTTGGCGGTCATTGTGTTGCCGTAGACCCCTTTGCGATATAGCTCAGCTGTGCTCTTGTTCATGGCCAGCACGGACAGGGGGTACTGCCCCGCATTCAGCGCCTTGGAGTAGGTTTCCATGTCAGGCGCTTCCAGTTCCTCAAAACCCGGGTAGTCAACGATGGACAGAACCCCGTGGGCGCGTATGCCGGCCTGGATAGAATCAATCAGCATAAGGGAGCCGTGTTCTTTGGTCAGTCGACGGGCCTCGGCGTAAAACTCCGGTGTGATAGCCAGGCCGGGGTTGCCTTCACCCATTACGGGCTCAAAAAAGAATGCTTCAATAAATACATTGTTGGAATCAGCCCAGCTGAACACCCGCTTCAGCTGGTCTATATCATTGGGCTCTACCGTGATCAGCTCGTCGTGATCGCGGAAAGAAGCCATGTGTTTGCAGTAGTTTTCCCGGGTCGAATCCGAGAATTGCGCAGGGCGCTGGGTGCGTCCGTGGAAACTGCCCTTGAGACTGAGAATCCTGGTTTTACGGTTGGTGTAGCGCGCGCCCGGGTCGGTCATCAGTTTGGCGTTGATGTCAGACAGGCGTGCACCCACGGTAACCGACTCGGAGCCGCTGTTGACGCACAGGAAACGGTCGAAGGGGCATCCCCCGCGGGTGTGGCCGATTTCCTTGCGCAGCATCTCCGCGAAGTACTTCTGACTGAAGTTGGGTGCCATGATATTAGCCATCACGTGGCGTTGGTTCATGCTTTTGAGAACACCCTCGGGCGAGTGCCCGAAACCCAGCATGCCGTAACCGCCGGTATCATATAAAACCGCACCCTTCAGGGAAACAATCCAGGGGCCGTTTCCGGCCAGCGCGACATACGGGTTAATCGCATCGTCGGCATAAAAAT
The DNA here is from genome assembly GCA_964443145.1 of uncultured Wenzhouxiangellaceae bacterium. Classification (GTDB taxonomy): domain Bacteria; phylum Pseudomonadota; class Gammaproteobacteria; order Xanthomonadales; family SZUA-36; genus JAHEFT01. The sequence continues at coordinate 2,740 of CAYUBS010000087.1, forward strand.
TAACGTAGCTGCTCTGAATTTCGTTGATCTGGCTTTCCTCGTCCATCGCCAGCAGCAGGGGCTCGTCATCAAGCAGTCCCTTGAACAGTGAATGGGCTTCGCGAACCACTTCAGTCACCCGTTTGTCGTGACTTTCAAACTGCCGGATCACGTCATCGGACAGTCCGACGGTGCGTGCCGGGCCGCCATGATTTCGCATTTCATTCAAGAGATTAAGTGTGGACATCAAGCGCTCCTTATTAAGACTGATTGAGACCCTGTCAGGACCCCTTTCATGGACTCGTATTGTTGCGCTCAGAATATCACAGGAGGTATTAGGTTTAGAACCTCGAATCTATTTTATTGGTGGCGTTCGATCGCCCATTCGACGTGCTCCCTGACCAGTGCAGACGGGTGCTCCCGGCGCTGCTGCAGGGCATCTAGCACCGCTTGCGGATTTTCCGACTGCTGCAGGTCGACATTTCCCAGTGCAACCGCGATGTTACGCAGCCAGCCCTCATAACCGGTGCGCCGGATCGCACTGCCCTCGGTGCGCTCCAGGAACTCCTGCTCAGACCAACTGAACAACTGTACGAGGTCGCTATCGTCGAGATCATTACGCGGCAGAAAATCCTCCTCCTGGCTGGGCTTTGAAAAACGGTTCCATGGACAAACCAGCTGGCAGTCGTCACAGCCGAAAATCCGGTTTCCCATCAGCGGGCGTAATTCTTCGGGAATAGCTTCTTTCAGTTCTATCGTCAGGTAGGAAATACATTTACGCGCATCCACCTGGTACGGGCCGACGATGGCGCCGGTGGGGCAGGCCGTGATGCAGCGGACACAATCCCCGCAATGGTTCTCGGCCGGCCGGTCGACGGGCAGTGGCAGGTCGGTGAAGATCTCGCCAATGAAGAACCAGCTGCCGGCCTGCAGATTCAGCAGATTGCTGTGTTTTCCGATCCAGCCCAGTCCGGCCTTTTCAGCCAGGGCTTTTTCCAGCACCGGTGCGGAATCAACGAACACGCGGTAACCGAACGGACCGATCTCCTGTTCCACGCGCGTAGCCAGTTTTTGCAGGCGTTTGCGCATGACCTTGTGATAATCACGCCCCATTGCGTAGCGCGAGACCAGTCCCTTGTCTGGTTCATTCAACAGTTCTGCGGCAGGACGTGCCGCATCGGTCATATAATCCATGCGCGCAGAGATAACACGCATCGTGCCGGGCACGAGCTCGGCGGGCCGGCTGCGTTTGGTGCCGTGGCGCTCCATGTATTCCATAGAGCCGTGGTAGCCCTTTGCAAGCCACTTGAGCAACAATTTCTCATGGCTTTTGAGTTGGGTGTCTGCGATACCGAGTTGCTGAAAACCAAGCTCTTTGCCCCATTTTTTGATGCGGGACGCCAGTTGAGCCAGCTCGCTATCGGCCAGTTCGACGGAGGTACCACGACGATGGTCGGAGGAGGAGTGTGTACCGGGTTCGTGCTTCACCGCTATAATTCACCCATGACTGATCAGCTAATTAGATTGTATACCGCAAAGCAGGTGCAGCGCTTGGATAAGTGTGCGATCGAAGGCCACTCGATTCCAGGTATCGATCTGATGGAGCGAGCCGGTGCCAGCACTTTCAGGGCTGCGGTTACGGCATTTCCGGGAGCCGGCAAGGTGCTGGTCTTGTGCGGTGCAGGTAATAATGGCGGTGATGGCTATATAGTGGCCCGTTTGGCCCGGGAAAATGGACTTGAAGTAACCGTTTGTGCGCTGAAAGACCCGGCGCAGCTAAAAGGTGATGCCGCACTGGCTGCATCCCGCTGGTTCGAGGTGGGCGGAACAGTCTGTGGCTGGCCGCTGGACCTGGCAGGTGATTACGGCATGGTGTTCGATGCGCTGCTTGGCACCGGTCTTGACCGTGAACCGGCGGGTGCCTTCGGCGCAGCGGTCGAGTTCATCAACCACCTGGGATGCCCGGTTGTGGCCGTTGATATCCCCTCTGGCCTGAACGCCGATTCCGGCGCAGTCATGGGCCGGGCGGTGCAGGCTGACCTGACCGTCACCTTCATTGGCCGCAAGCGTGGCCTGTACACCGCAGATGGACCGGATCATGCCGGCAAAGTGGTTTTCTCAGATCTTGAAACACCCCATTCAGTAAGGGATTCAGAGGACGATTACGGAATACTGATTCGGGAATCAGTGCTCCGGGACTGGTTGCCGCCCCGGCGCCGTAACAGCCACAAAGGCAGCTATGGCTGGCTATTGTGTGTCGGCGGCAATATAGGAATGAGCGGGGCTGTTCGACTGGCTGGAGAGGCTGCGTTACGCAGCGGCACCGGCAAGGTGACCCTCATAACAAGGCCGGAGCACGCGGCCCTGGTCAACCTGTCTTGCCCGGAGTTGATGGTCCGCGGGGTTGATGAAAATAGTTCCGCAACGGATGGGCAACCTGAAACACTGCTCGAGCAGGTCGACGTGGTGGTGGCGGGTACCGGGTTGGGTCAGACGGCCTGGTCGGAAGAAATGCTCAATAAATGTCTCGCTGTAACCGTTCCCCTGGTGATCGACGCCGATGGTCTGAATCTGTTGGCCCGGAACCAAAGTAGGTCTGCAAACACCATAGCGGGTCCGCGAATTCTGACGCCGCACCCGGCTGAAGCAGCTCGCCTGCTGGGCTGCAACAGTCGCGATGTGCAGGCCGATCGCGTTGGATCGGCCCGGCGCCTGGCCCATGACTACCATGCGGTTGTAGTACTTAAGGGATGCGGCACCGTGATCGCCGAACCACACGGCCGTTACGCCATATGCCCTTACGGTAACCCGGGGATGGCTTCGGCTGGCACAGGTGATGTGCTGGCGGGTGTGATCGGCGCGATGCTGGCACAGGGCCTGGAGCCCTGGCGCGCGGCCCTGGCGGGCGTTCTGGCCCACGCCCTGGCAGGCGATCTGGCCGCAGCGCAAATTGGAGAGAGAGGTTTGCTGGCTTCAGATATCACGGCACAATTGCCGTGCGTGTTGAATCCAGGCCAATGAGTCAGGGTGCTGATAACCCCGTCTGGGTTCGGGTGGTAGAAACCGAACAGGCATTAGGAGAGTTGGCTGCAGCCTTTGCAGCAGCGATGATCCTGCCGGCGGCACTTTACCTGCGTGGTGACCTGGGTGCAGGCAAGACAACCTTCGCCCGTGCCTATATCCAGTCCCTGGGTTTCAGCGGTTATGTCAAGAGCCCCAGCTACGGCTTGTTGGAGACCTATGAGGCGGGTGGGCAGAAGATACTGCACCTTGACCTGTACCGGATCGAGGATCCGGAGGAGCTTGAGTACCTGGCCCTGCGCGATCTGTACGATACCGGTTCGGTATTGATGGTTGAGTGGCCGGATCGAGGCGGGCATTACCTACCGGAGCCAGATCTGGTGCTGGAATTTGGCGAAAAGGATGAAGTGCGTTTCGTCAGTTGTCATGCCAGATCGGAGCGTGGCCTCGCACTGGCCAGAAATGTCGTAAGTCCCGGTTAAAAAGTCGTTTCTAGATTCACTACCTATCTCACGGTTTTATAACGAAAACTCTTGCAATTTCACGATTTCCAATTCATTATTAGCGCATCGACAGTGGAGGTTGATCTTCTCGATGGCGAATCGTCTGCTCATAGCATGGCTCCTGGCCTTTTTTACCGTCCCGGTTTTTGCCGCGGATGTCGACGGCTTTCGCGTCTGGACCGACCCTGAGAAAACCCGCGCTGTACTCGACCTTGATTCACGCACCGATTACCAGTTATTCACGCTGGAAAACCCGCCACGCGTGGTGATAGACCTGAAGAAATCGAGCCTCGATCACTCACTCAAGTTTGCTAAGGAGCATGCCGGCGTCATCAATGGCGTAAGGCATGGCGCACCGGATAAGAATACCTTGCGGGTGGTTCTCGACCTGAAAAGCCAAAGTGAAGTGAAGAGCTTCCTGCTCGACCCGACCGGCGAATACGGTTACCGGCTGGTTGTCGACCTGTTTTCAAAAAGCAGTAAAACCGGTAAAGCAGCCGCCAGGCCGGTTCCCGTGCAGGCACAGGCGAATCGTACGGTCGTTGTTGCAATTGATGCAGGGCACGGTGGCGAAGACCCGGGCGCGACGGGTAAGTACCGTACGCGTGAGAAAGACGTCGTTCTCGCCATCGCCAAGGCATTGAAAAAGTCCATTGACGCACGGCCGGGCATGACGGGTGTGCTGGTACGCACCGGCGACTACTACATCCCGTTACGCGATCGCTTTGAGAAAGCGCGGAAAAACCGGGCCGACCTGTTCGTTTCTATCCATGCTGATGCCTTCAAGAACAGGAAGGTCTCCGGCAGTTCTGTATTTATTCTTTCCGGCAAGGGCGCCAGTAGTGAATTTGCCCGCCGTCTGGCGGCCAGCGAAAACAGCTCTGACCTGGTGGGTGGTGTAACGCTAAATGACAAGGATGACATGCTGGCCTCGGTCCTGCTGGACCTGTCTCAGAGCGCGACGATGGAAGCCAGTCATTCAGTAGCCGACAGCGTATTCGGTTCTCTGAGCACGCTCGGCAAAACCCATAAGAACCATGTAGAGCATGCCAATTTCATGGTGCTGAAGTCGCCGGACGTACCTTCTATCCTGATCGAAACCGCTTTTATCAGTAACCCATCCGAAGAAAAACGGCTCAAGGATCCGGCCTGGCAGCGCAAGACTGCGCGGGCCATTACAGACGGTATCCAGAACTACTTCTACCTGAGCCCGCCACCGGGAACCCTGATTGCCGCCAACCGCCAACAGGTTAAATATCGCGTTATGCGGGGTGACACCCTGGGTGAAATTGCCAACCGTTACCGGGTCAGCCTCTACAGCCTGCGCCGAGTTAATCAAATCAAGGGCGACAACATTCGGGTTGGCTCCGAACTTCTGATCCCCACCACTTAAGTAAGGCGGGAACCCGCATTGCGGGCGATTTGTATAAACTACCCCGCATGACCCTAAAGCTCCTCCCCGATCACCTGATTAACCAGATCGCTGCCGGCGAAGTCGTCGACCGGCCTTCTTCCGTCGTCAAGGAACTCGTTGAAAACAGCCTGGATGCCGGCGCCCGTAACATCAAGGTCCAGCTGGAGCAGGGTGGAAGGCGCAATATTCGCATCACCGATGACGGTCACGGCATGAGCCCGGAAGAATTGGGCCTGGCTTTGCAGCGCCATGCCACCAGTAAAATCGCCAGCCTGGATGACCTGGAGAAAGTCGCCACCATGGGCTTCCGCGGTGAGGCTCTGCCCAGCATCGCTTCGGTGGCGCGGCTGGACCTGTCATCACGGCACGGTGGCGCAGACCATGGCTGGTCGGTCCGCGTGCGCCGCGGTGAGGTCACTGAACCGGAGCCCTCTGCGCAGCAGGCCGGAACACGGGTTAACGTGGAAGACCTGTTCTATAACGTGCCCGCCAGACGCAAATTCCTGCGTGCCGAGCGTACCGAATTCAACCACGTGGACCTTCTATTGAGGCGTTTCGCTCTGGCGCGTTTTGACGTCGGCTTTGAGCTTGAGCACAACGGCAAGACCATCAGTGCACTGCCACCGGCCGAAACAGACGAAGAACAGAAGCGCCGTCTGCAGCGGGTAATGGGAAAAGAATTCCTCGACCACATCATTCAGATAGACGAGGAGCGCGGCGGTGTTGCACTGCAGGGATGGGTAGCGGAGCCGCGTTATAACAGGGCCCGGGCCGACCGGCAGTTTTTCTTTGTTAATGGTCGGGCCGTGAAAGATCGTGTTATTGGCCACGCCGTGCGCTCTGCCTTCAAGGACGTGCTGTATCACGGCCGCCATCCCGCTTTCGTGCTTTACCTGCAGGTGCCTGCTGAGGCCGTTGATGTGAACGTTCATCCGCAGAAACACGAAGTCCGCTTTCGGGATGCACGGCTGGTTCACGACTTTTTGTTTTCGGCACTGCACCGTGCGCTGGCCGGGTCAGGATCAGGTGCATTGAGGCCGGGTTCCGGTCTGGAAGAAGGATTGCAAACCAGTTCCTGGGCTGGCGCCGCTCCACAATCCGGCATGCCCCTGCCGGTTCGGGAGCAGATCACCGCCTATGCAACGGTCCTGGGCGCCGGGCAGGATGCCACACACGGGGTGGCGGCTGATAGCGATGCTGAAATTCCACCACTGGGTTTTGCAATGGCGCAGTTGCACGGTGTCTATATCCTGTCGCAGAACGAACAGGGCCTGGTCCTGACGGATATGCATGCCGCGCATGAACGCATTACCTACGAACGGCTTAAAACCCGTTATTCAGACGAGGGCATCAAGGGTCAGAGGCTGCTGGTGCCGGTTGATGTGCAGGTCAGTGAAGCCGAGGCCGACCTTGCCGCGGAACGGGGCGGTGAACTCGCCAGCCTCGGCCTGGTGGTTGACCGGTCTGGTCCGGAAAGCGTGGTGTTGAGAGAGGTGCCGGCTCTGCTGGCCAGGTCCGATGCATCCCGGTTGCTGCGCGATGTGTTGTCAGACATGGGCAGCCAGGGCCAGAGCGAAAGAGTGGAGGCCGAGACCAATGAGATCCTGTCTACGATGGCCTGCCATGGTTCGGTCCGGGCCAATCGCATCCTGAACTTGCCGGAAATGAATGCATTGCTGCGGGATATGGAACGCACCGAACGGTCGAGCCACTGCAATCACGGCAGACCAACCTGGATTCAGTTGGACATGGCCACACTGGACCGCCTGTTTTTGCGCGGCCGCTGATGTCGGCTGCTGACCATAAACCACCCGCTATTTTCCTGATGGGGCCTACCGCCTCCGGGAAAACGGTGCTGGCAATCGAGTTATGCCGGCGCTATCCGGCAGATATCATCAGTGTCGACTCTGCCCTGGTCTACCGCGGGATGAACATCGGGACCGCCAAGCCTGATGCCCAAACCCTGAACCAGGCACCGCATGCGCTGATCGATATGCTGGATCCGACAGAGAGCTATTCGGCCGCGGAATTTCGTAAGGACGCGCTGGCTGAGATGGAGAATATTTCAGGCCGGGGCAGGGTGCCCCTGCTGACCGGCGGCACCATGCTCTATTTCAAGGCCTTGTCACAGGGGCTGGCCGAGTTGCCGGAGGCCAGTCCGAAAGTCCGCCAGACGATCGAACAAGAGGCTGCCAGCATAGGCTGGGGGGCACTGCATCAACGCCTGGCCGGGCGGGATCCGGAAATCGCGCTGCGCATTCACCCCAACGATCCTCAACGCATCTCGCGGGCGTTAGAGGTGATCGAGTTGACCGGCGAAAAAATGAGCGAACTGCAGAGCCGCCAGCAAAAGCAGGAATTGCCTTACCGGGTACTCAGAATCATAGCCTGCCCGCAGCCGCGCGCCACGCTCCACCAGCGCATTGAACAACGCTTTGAGCAGATGCTGGAAGAGGGGTTTCTGGATGAGATGAGGGCCTTGCACCAGCGCGGCGACTTGCGACCGGAAATGCCTTCCATGCGATGTGTTGGATACCGCCAGGCGTGGAGCTTTCTCGAGGGTGAAATTACCTTTGACGAGATGCGTTTCAAGGCGCTGGCTGCGACCCGTCAACTGGCCAAGCGTCAGCTTACGTGGTTGAGGCAGGAAAGTGATGCGCTGTGGTATGATCCAACAGTGGATGCAGCTCAGGAACGGGTCTTCGAAGATGTCGAAAAATTCCTTGAAATGTAACCGCAAGGCACTTAAGTAAATAGAACCCAGGATATTGTTCAAGAAAAGTCCGGGTGAAGCTAAAAATAAAGGAGAGATGACATGTCAAAAGGTCAGTCTTTACAAGAACCATTTCTCAATGCACTGCGCAGGGAGCGCGTGCCCGTGTCCATTTATCTCGTCAACGGCATTAAGCTACAAGGCCAGATTGAATCATTTGATCAGTTCGTTGTGCTGCTGAAAAACTCAGTCAGCCAGATGATCTACAAGCATGCGATTTCGACCGTTGTACCGGCTCGGAACGTTCGCGTGCTCGAAGAGGAAGATGATTAAGAGGTTCCTGAGGCGCGATTTTGTTTGATCGCGCCGAGCGTGGTGATCGCGCTGTAATTCTGCATCCCGAGTTCAGGCTCACTGGCCCCGATGCACTGGATGAATTTCAGGAGCTTGCCCGTTCTGCAGGCGCTGAAATTGCTGGCGTCGTTACTGCGCCCCGTGATCGGCCGGACGCCCGCTATTTCGTGGGCAGCGGTAAAATTGAAGAACTCGCCGAACTGGTCGAAGAGACCGAATCCAGTGTGATCCTTGTCAGCCAGTCGCTGAGCGCTGTGCAGGAACGAAACATCGAAAAAATCTGCGAGTGCCGCGTACTTGATCGTGGCACGCTAATTCTCGACATTTTTGCGCAACGAGCCCAGTCCTATGAGGGCAAGCTGCAGGTAGAGTTGGCCCAGTTACGCCACCTTTCCACCCGCCTGGTGCGCGGCTGGACCCACCTGGAGCGGCAAAAGGGCGGTATCGGGCTGCGTGGACCGGGTGAAACCCAGTTGGAAACGGATCGTCGCCTGATCGGTGTGCGTATTCGCCAATTGAAATCCCGGCTCGAGCAGGTCGCAAAACAGCGTGAGCAGAGCCGTCGCCAGCGGGTGCGCTCGCGGGCACCGCTGGTTGCGCTGGTTGGCTACACCAACGCCGGCAAATCCACCCTCTTCAATAAGCTCACCGGTGCTTCGGTGGGTGTGGAAGACATGTTGTTCGCCACGCTGGACCCGACCGTGCGCCGCATGGAGGGGATGCATTGCGGCGAAGTGCTGCTGGCCGACACCGTCGGCTTTGTCAGCGACTTGCCACATGAGTTGATCGCAGCGTTCCGTGCCACCCTGCAGGAAGCCCGCGAAGCTGACCTGTTGGTACACGTATCGGATGTTTCGGATCCGTACCGCATGGAGCGCCAGCAGGACGTGGAAGGCGTGCTGGAGTCGATCGGCGCCGATCGCATCCCTTCGATTCGCGTGTACAACAAGATAGACCGCAGCGGACAACCGGTTCTCGTTCACCGCGATGAGGAGGGTAAGCCGCTTAGCGTAGCCCTTTCAGCACGCGATGGTGACGGCATCGAGGAGCTACGCGAAGTCATCAGCGAGCGCCTGGGCAGTGAGCGGGTGAACCGCTGGATCGAACTGCAGGGCAAGGACGGCAAGCTGCGCGCGCAACTATTTGAATTGGGTGTGGTCAGTGAAGAACGAATAACGGAAAATGGTTCCTGGATGCTGCACGTAGACATTCCCATTGAGACCGCCGAACGTCTCGCCCGGCTACCGGGCGACGAAGGCCAGGTGGCCCGAACACAACTGCTCGAGCAAGCCTCGGGTAACTTGAAAGCTGCCGGTTAGCCCCAAGCTAGCTGGAGAAACCTAGCAGGAGATATACATGCCCTGGAAAGAACCCGGTAAGGGTGACAAGGATCCATGGAAATCGGGCGATCAACAACCGCCCGACCTGGAAGAAGTATTTCGTACCGTCAACAACCGCCTGAAGTCCATATTCGGCGGAGGTGGTAGCGGAAAAAGCGGCAACGGCAGCCGAAAATCTGACTCCAGCGGCGCCGGCGGGGTGATCGGTATCGTGCTGGTCGCGATCCTGCTGTGGGTAGGCTTCGACGCCGTGCATATCGTGGACGAGGCCGAGGAGGGCGTAGTCCTCAGGTTCGGCAAATACAGCCGTACACTTACGCCTGGTTTCAACCTGACGCTGCCGCGTCCCTTTGAGACCATGACCGCGGTAAACGTCAGTGAAGTCCGTTCGCTCGATGACCGCGGCAACATGCTGACCGAAGACGAGAACCTCGTCGAGTTCATCTACAAAGTCCAGTACCGGGTTAGCTCGGCGCAGGACTTCCTGTTCAGGATTCGTGACCCGGAACTCACCGTGAAGCAGGCTGCCGAGAGTGCCCTGCGTGAATCGGTCGGTACCAACCGGCTGGACGCCATCCTGGAAGGTAATCAGCGTGAAATCATCCGTATTGAGACCCAGCGCGTGTTGCAGGAGACCCTGGATCGCTACCAGGCAGGCATCCAGATCAATGAGTTCAACCTGGAGGACGTTAACGTCCCGGCCCAGGTGCGCGAAGCATACTCAGACGTGATCCGCGCCCGCGAGGATCGCGAACGCTACATCGAGGAAGCCCGGATTCACGTCAACAGCGTGGTCCCGGAAGCTCGCGGCCAGGCCGCCCGCATCATCCAGGAAGCCGAAGGTTACAAAGCCTCATCCGTGGCGCTTGCCACAGGTGAAGCGGACCGCTTCCTGCTGATGCTCGCCGAATACCAGAAAGCCCCGGATATCACCCGCAAGCGGCTGTACCTGCAAACCATGGAAAACGT
>CAYUBS010000088.1:0-12971 GCA_964443145.1 uncultured Wenzhouxiangellaceae bacterium
CGCTGACAGGTTGCATCATCCGCATCGGGCACAGTCACGTCCTGTTGAAGCAACTCGTCGATGATATCCTCTTCCGGCTTCTCCAGACTCAATCCGTTGTTGGCGGCTTGCTGTAATAGCAATTGCCGCACCACCAATGATTCTGCCGCCATTTGCCAGGCCCGTTCCTGCGAATCGGCAGGATGATATTGCATCTCCTGCCCCACTTCCGCTTCCGTAATCTCTACATCATTAACCAGGATAGACATACCCAATTCCGCTCCTAAGCCCGCTTTCTGACAATCTGATAACCGCTACGGGTCAGATACTGGATCGGTACGCTCCAAATGTGAACCAGGCGCGTAAACGGAAAAACCAGGAATATCGTTAAACCCAGGAAAATATGGAGTTTGAACACCCATGCCTCACCGGCTATAAAACCAGCAGCATCACCCTGAAACGTCACCAGGTGTTGTGCCCAGCCCGCCAGTGCGATCATTGAACTGCCGTCCAGGTGCATGGCCGAAAACGGAATGGTGAGCAAACCCAATACGAGCTGTACAAACAGAAGCAGCAATATCGGAAGATCGGAGAATTCGCTGGTTGCCCGGATGCGCGGATCCGTGATGCGCCGGCGTATCAGCAATAGCATGCCGATCAGACAGGTCACCCCGAAAATTCCGCCTGCCGTCATCGCCAGCACCTGTTTTGTACCTGCCGACATGACGAAGTGATAAGCCCATTGCGGTGTTAGAAGACCAATTAAATGCCCAAAAAACAACATGATGATGCCAATGTGGAACAGGTTACTACCCAGGCGCATGTCCTTTTTGCTTAACAGTTGGCTGGAACTGGCCTTCCAGGTGTACTGATCGCGATCATAACGCAGCAAGCTTCCGAGAAAAAACACGGTGATTGCTATGTATGGGTAAATTCCAAAGAAAAACTGATTCAGGTAGTTTGCCATGTGAATGCTTCCTACTGTGTTATGGAGATGTTCAAGCCGTCTTCAGGGGGCACACAAGCCCTGCAGTCGGATTGATCAGGCTGACCAGCAAACGCTGCCGCCTCTTCCCATTCCTTATCCAGTGCCTCCAGACTATTGTCTTCCGGCCCCTGGGCAAGTACTTCTTCAATCTTGTCCTGGTTCGGTTTGACCTTCGACAAAGCCACCACGGCAGTAAATAATGCGGCCCATGATGAGTCCCGTTCCTGCAGCCTGGCCGCAATCGTCGCCACGATGTCGATCGGCTCACCCAGCAGCGTTACCGCTTCATCAGCAGAAGACAGAGAAAGGAATTCAAGAAACAGCGGAATGTAATCGGGCAATTCCGCATGGTCGATGAACAAGCCTTTTTCTTCATAGGCCTCGATCAGGTTCACCATTGCCTGTCCACGGTCACGTGACTCACCGTAAATGTGCTCAAACAGGTGCAGGCAGTGCGACCTGCCACGATCAAAAGTGGCGACATACTCTTCCTGCACACTGTAAATATCAGCTGATTCCAACATCTCAATAAATGCCAAAACGGCTTTCAGATGTTTCTTCGGCAGGAGTTTTTCCTCCTCCAAAACCAGCTTGCACTCGTCCAGATGTGACACCCATTCCGGTTTGGGATAGGACATCAACAAGCCAAGAACTTTAAAGGTCTTCATTTGGTTTTCACCTCAATCCGCACCTTGCCACTCATGGTGTTCTTGTGTGTCGGGGTCCCAAACAGGCTGGTTTTGCTCATGCCTTCCGAGCAATCATTACCAAAACTGAAGCCACAGGAAGAGCGGTGATTAAACGCAATCTCGTTATCAAACGGCGTCTCGCCTGCATATTCACGGTGGTTGGTTGGAATGACATAACGGTCTTCGTAATTGGCCAGCGCCATGATCCGGTACATATCGTCCAGGGTCACTTCATCCAGGCCGACACGCTCCAGAACCTCGGTCGCATTCACGCCCTCAACGGTACGGGCCCGCATATATTCACGCATGGCGATCATGCGCTCCAATGCGTTTATGACGGGCTCTTCCTTACCGGCTGTGAGCATATTGGCCAGGTATTTCACCGGAATTCGCAGGCTCCTGACATCAGGAATCACGCCATCACTGGCAACCTTGCCTTCAGCGACTGCATTCTGGACCGGTGATAAGGGTGGGATGTACCACACCATGGGTAATGTGCGGTATTCCGGATGCAGCGGGAAAGCCACTTTCCATTCCATCGCCATCTTGTAGACAGGCGATTGTTGCGCCGCCTGTATCCAGCTGTGCGGCACGCCATCCTTTTTGGCCTGCTCAACCACTGCCGGATCGTTCGGATCAAGAAAGATATCCAGTTGTGCCTGGTACAGGTCTTCCTTGTCTTTTGCACTCGCAGCTTCAGAGATGCGGTCGGCGTCGTACAACAGGACACCGAGATACCGGATACGCCCGACGCAGGTCTCAGAACAGACCGTCGGGTCACCCGCTTCGATGCGCGGATAACAGAAAGTGCATTTCTCTGATTTACCGGACTGCCAGTTGAAGTAGATCTTCTTGTAAGGACAACCACTGACACACATACGCCAGCCGCGACATTTGTCCTGATCAATCAGTACGATGCCATCTTCTTCACGCTTATAAATCGCACCGCTGGGGCAGGATGCCACACAGGTCGGATTCAGGCAGTGCTCACACAAACGCGGCAGATACATCATGAAGGTATTTTCGAACTGGCCGTAAATCTCCTTCTCAATGTCATCAAAATTCTTGTCTTTGCTGCGCTTGGTAAACTCACCACCAAGAATTTCTTCCCAGTTGGGTCCCCAGATGGGTTTTTCCATTCGCTCGCCGGTGATCACAGACCGCATCCGCGCGGTCGGCGTTGTCTGGGATGCCGGTGCATTTTGCAGATGCTGGTAGTCGTAGGTGAAAGGTTCGTAATAATCATCAATTTCCGGCAAATCCGGGTTGGCGAAGATTTTTGCCAGCAGGCGAAATTTTCCACCCATCTTGGGTTTTATCTTGCTCTTGCCGTGCAGCTTCCATCCGCCATTCCAGACGTCCTGATTTTCCCATTCACGCGGATAACCAACACCGGGTTTGGATTCGACATTATTGAACCAGGCATACTCTACGCCCTGGCGTGAAGTCCAGACGTTCTTACAAGTTACCGAACAGGTATGGCAACCAATGCATTTATCCAGATTCAGCACCATGCCGATTTGCGCTCTAATTTTCATACCAAAGCCTCCTCAGCAGATTCAGCAGTGGTTACTTGCCACTCAATTTTTTCCAGTTTATGGACCACCACGAATTCATCCCGATTAGAACCAACGGTTCCGTAGTAATTAAACCCGTAGGCCAATTGCGCGTAACCTCCAATCATATGGGTAGGTTTGACCACCGTACGGGTAACCGAGTTGTGAATGCCACCCCGAAGGCCGGTGACCTGGCTGATCGGTGTATTGATGATTTTCTCCTGCGCGTGATACATCATGACCATGCCTTCCGGCACGCGTTGACTCACCACAACACGGGCTGCAATCGCACCATTGGTGTTGAACAGCTCAATCCAGTCGTTATCTTCGCAATCGATCTTGGCGGCGTCCGTTTCACTCATCCAGACACAGGGCCCGCCGCGGCTGAGGGTCAGCATTAGCAGGTTTTCTGAGTAAGTGCTGTGGATACCCCACTTCTGATGCGGCGTAATCCAGTTCAGTACGACCTGTTTCCTGCCGTCGCCCACCTTGTCCATTACAGGCGCCACTGTCTTGGTGTTGATTGGTGGTTTGTAGACACACAGGCTCTCACCAAAGTCACGCATCCATGCATGGTCCTGGTAGAACTGCTGACGCCCGGTAAGGGTTCGCCAGGGGATCAGCTCATGCACATTGGTGTAACAGGCGCTATAGCTGACATGCTCATCCTCCAGACCACTCCAGGTTGGTGATGAAATGATTTTGCGCGGCTGCGCCTGGATGTCGCGGAAGCGAATTTTTTCATCTTCCTTGGGCCTGGCAAGGTGAGTGTGGTCAAGACCGGTGATCTTGCCCAACGCCTCCCAGGCTTTAACCGCAACCTGGCCGTTGGTTTCAGGAGCCAGTGACAACACCACTTCCGCGGCATCGATATCGGTTTCAATAATGGGCAGTCCCTTGGACACACCTTCTTCGGTCACTCGCCGGTTGAGATCCCCCAACAGCTTGACCTCATCCTCGGTGTTCCAGGCAATACCTTTACCACCGTTGCCGATCTTCGACATCAACGGGCCCAGCGAGGTAAATTTCTTGTAGGTATCCGGGTAGTTGCGAACCACCTCGATAAAGTTCGGCATGGTTTTACCGGGAATAGGGTCACATTCGCCCTTCTTCCAGTCTTTCACATCCAGCGCCTGGCCCAATTCTGCCGGTGTATCGTGCAAGATGGGCAGCGCCACAATGTCGGTTTCCTCACCGAGATGTCCTACAACCAATTCCGAGAAGGTCTTTGTTATTCCCTTGTAGATGTCCCAGTCACTGCGACTTTCCCAGGCGGGATCAACAGCGCGTGACAAGGGATGGATGAACGGATGCATATCAGACGTATTGAGGTCGTTCTTTTCATACCAGGTTGAAGACGGCAGAACGATGTCTGAATAAACGCAGGTGGTAGACATTCTGAAATCCAGCGTTACAACCAGGTCCAGTTTGCCTTCCGTGTCCTGTTCAACCCATTCGACTTCACTGGGTTTCTGGCCACCGGTCTCACCCAGATCCTTACCCAGCACACCATTTTTTGTGCCCAGCAAGTGCTTCAGCATGTATTCGTGTCCCTTGCCGCTGGAACCCAACAGGTTGGATCGCCAGATAAACATGATACGCGGGAAATTGCGCGGATCATCGGGCGCCTGGCAGGACATTCTTAGACTGCCATCCTTCAGGCGGCCGGCTATGTAATCCACACTGCTTTCACCTGCCTCCTTCGCTTTCTTAGCCAGCTCCAGGGGGTTTTCTTCCAGCTGCGGTGCAGACGGCAACCAGCCCATGCGCTCGGCACGCACATTGCAATCAATCAGGCTCTGGTTCTCCCAGGCCGAGTGATCGGCCAGCGGGGAAAGAATTTCATCCAGCTCCAGCTTTTCATAACGCCATTGGTTGGAATGAGCATAGAAAAACGAGGTGCTGTTCATATGGCGTGGCGGACGGTGCCAGTCGAGCCCGAAGGCCAGAGGCAACCAGCCGGTTTGCGGACGCAGTTTTTCCTGCCCCACATAATGCGCCCAGCCGCCACCGCTCTGACCCACACAACCGCACATGATCAGCATGTTCATAATGCCGCGGTAGGTCATATCCATGTTGTACCAGTGGTTAATCGCTGCACCCAGGATCACCATGGAACGGCCCTTGGTCTTGTTAGCCGTATCAGCAAACTCGCGAGCGATCTGGATTATCTGAGCCCGTTTGACTCCGGTTATCTTTTCCTGCCAGGCAGGTGTATACGGAATATCGTCATCGTAGCTTTGGGCTACCTGGTCATCATCGAGTCCGCGGTCCAGGCCGTAGTTAGCCAACATCAGGTCATAAACCGTAACTGCTTTCACCGTACCCTCGGCTAGCTCCAGTGTTTTCACCGGTACCTTTCGGGTCAGTATGCTGTCGTGGTCGCTATGGGCAAATATTTCCTGATCGTGTTCCTGGTTGCCAAAATAGGGGAAAGCAACCGGCAGAACCTCGTCGGACTGGTCCAGAAAGCTGAGCACGGGATGGATATCACTATCATCATGCTGGTTCTTTTCTTCCAGGTTCCATTTACCCTGGTCACCCCAGCGCGCACCAATGGTGCCGTTGGGTACCACCACCTGCTGACTGTGTGCATCCAGTACAACCGGCTTCCAGTCCGGGTTGTGTTCGTGGTTTAACGCAGCGGCGAAATCCGAGGCGCGTAACGTGCGTCCCGGTACCCAGCGGCCGTCCCGCTGTTCCAACATGACCAGGAAAGGCATGTCGGAATACTTGCGCACGTACTCACTGAAATAGTCACTGTGACCATCCACGTAGAACTCTTTCAGAATGACGTGCCCCATCGCCATGGCGACGGCGGCGTCTGTACCCTGACGGGCTGGTATCCACGAATCCGATAGTTTGGCAACTTCACTATAGTCCGGTGTTACCGCGACGGTTTTTGTTCCCTTGTAACGTACTTCGGTGAAAAAATGTGCATCCGGTGTACGTGTCTGCGGCACGTTTGAACCCCAGGCAATAATGTAGCTGGAGTTATACCAGTCGGCACTTTCGGGCACGTCCGTCTGTTCACCCCAGACCTGCGGCGAGCTGGGAGGCAAATCACAATACCAGTCGTAAAAACTCATGCAGGTGCCGCCAATCAGAGACAGGTAGCGGGAACCGGCAGCATACGAGATCATTGACATGGCCGGAATGGGGGAAAATCCGACCACCCGGTCCGGTCCATAAGCTTTAGCGGTATAGATGTTTGAGGCGGCAATGATTTCATTCACCTCATCCCATTCGGCTCGAACCATTCCGCCCAGGCCACGTGCGGCCTTATATTCCTTAGTCGCTACCTGGTCTTCCTGCAGGTGCTGCCAGGCGATAACCGGGTCGGCATGTTGCTGCCGGATAGCACGCCAGGACTTCAATAACTGGCTGCGAATCATCGGGTACTTCAGGCGTGCCGAGCTGTACAAATACCAGGAATAACTGGCACCCCTGGCGCATCCACGTGGTTCGTGGTTGGGCAGATCAGTACGGGTACGCGGATAGTCGGTTTGCTGGGTTTCCCAGGTGACCAGGCCGCCCTTGACGTAGATTTTCCAACTACAGGAACCGGTGCAGTTCACCCCGTGGGTGGAGCGCACGACCTTATCGTGGGACCAGCGCCCACGGTAGGCGCGCTCCCAGTCACGAGGCTCGCTGGTTGTAATCCCGTACCCATCGGAAAAGGTTTCCGGCTTTTTCCTGGTGAAATAGGTCAGGTTGTCGAGAAAATGGCTCATAACATGCTCCGGGATTTAGGGATTGTGGAACTCAACGTCTTTACGAAGATAGAACCACCAGTTAATCAGGATGCAAATGGCATAAAAGATGGCAAAGCCGATCAGTGCATTTTCCGGCGTGGTCGCCTTGATCTGTTCGCCGAATACCTTTGGAATATAAAACGCGCCGTATGCTGCGATAGCTGACGTCCAGCCCAAAACGGGGCCGGCCTGCTCTTTGTTGAATACCTGAGAAATCGTGCGGAAAGTGGACCCGTTACCAATGCCGGTAGCTGCGAAAAGCACCAGGAACAACAACAGGAACGGTATGAAATACTGTTCCGGAGAGGCTGATGAATAAGCCAGCTTAAGGAAATAAGCCACACCAAGCGCGCTAAAAAACATGATTACCGAAATGATCTGGGTTACCTTGGCGCCGCCCATTTTATCGGCAATCATTCCGCCTACCGGCCGGATCAGTGCGCCAATAAAGGCGCCCATCCACGCAAACATCAACGCCGAGGGGCCGTTGGGGTTGATCAGGTCGTGTGTCATCACACCGTCGACCTCAACGTGCTGATAGCCAAACACTACCTTGATCGCCAGTGCAAAGGTGGCGGCAAAACCAATGAACGAACCAAAGGTCATGGTGTAGATAATGGTCATCACCCAGGTATGCTGATTTTTGAAAATCTCGTATTGTCGCTTCAGATTCCGATTTACTGCGCCGGGTATGAGCCTCAGGAACATGACCGTTGCAACCACTACCAGTAGCAACACGACTTCCTTTGGAACATTGAACCCGGAACCGTTGGCGGTCTCCGGTAGCATCAACCACAGTCCACTGCCCGCAGTGAAGAACGCAACCAGCAACATGAAAGAAATAGTGGCAAACGCGGAGATCGGGTTGCCCACATGCGGTGACACGTGCTCATCACGAATATTGTTCATGCCGAACCAGCCCAAAAAAGCCAGGGGAATCAGAAACAGCAGCCAGACAAAACCGCCGTTTTGCAGGTAGGTTTCAGTGCCTGCAGGGATTTTTCCAATCAAGGTGCCGCTGGAGTTCTGCAGGGTCATGGAATTACCGCCAAACATGGCAAAGGTCATGCTCAGAGGCACCAGGATCTGCATGGTTGTTACACCAAAATTTCCCAACCCGGCATTGAGACCCAGGGCCAGGCCCTGCTGTTTTTTGGGATAGAAAAAGCTGATGTTGGACATTGAGGATGCGAAATTTCCGCCACCGATTCCGGACAGCAGAGCCAGAAACTGGAACTGCCACAGAGGTGTGTTCGGGTCCTGTAGTGCAAAACCGGTACCAACGGCTGGAATCATCAACAACGCTGTTGTGAAGAAAATCGTGTTTCGACCGCCAGCGATGCGAATAAAGAAGGTGCTGGGAATACGCAGGGTCGCTCCCGACAGGCCGGCAATCGCTGCCAGGGAAAACAACTCAGATTTCTCATAGGGAAATCCCAGGTTGAGCATCTGTACCGTGATAATTCCCCAGTACAGCCAGACCGCAAAACCACACAGCAAGCTGGGAATGGAAATCCACAGATTGCGGGTCGCGATGGACTTGCCAGATGCCGCCCATTCCTGGGGATCTTCCGGGTTCCAACCTTGAATATCTTTAGCCATTACGTTCTCCTGCCCTCGTCTATGTTTGTACGCCGTGCAGCGCTTCCATTTCCGGAAGATCGCGTCCGCTGTAGTCCTCTGGTTGCTGCCTTCTGTGCGTGATTCCGATTGAAACGTGCATCCAGATCAAAGCGATCGTGGTAATCACGGTCAGTAACATGAAACAGCTGGTCCAGACACCGATCATGTCGTTCATAATGCCGAACGTGATGGGCAGCACGAATCCGCCCAGTCCACCGATCAGTCCGACAATGCCACCTACCGAACCCACGTTATCCGGGTAATACACCGGGATATGCTTGTAAACGGCGGCCTTGCCCAGTGACATGAAAAAGCCCAGGACAATTGTGACCGTCACGAAGAACCACAAGGGGATAGCGATCGTGAACGCAATCGGGCCCGAAATACCATCAACTACATATTTCGTGGCGGGATAAGAAAGAATGAATGTGCATACGATGCTGGCGAAGAAGGTCCAGTACATCACGCGTCGTGCGCCGATACGATCTGATAACCAACCGCCCAGTGCCCGGAATATACTGCCTGGCAAGGCGTAGGCAGCTGCCAGCATGCCGGCTGTTTTCAGTTCAAGACCGTAGGTTCCCACATAGTAGCGGGGCAGCCACAGCGCCAGGGCGACAAAAGCACCAAAAACAAAGAAATAATAGAGAGAGAACCGCCAGACCTGAAGGTGTCTGAGCGGATGGAGTTGTTCCATGAAACTGGCATGTTTGATGCCTTTTTCCCTGCGCTCACTTAGCGCCGGGTCATCCTGGGAGAAAACGTAGAACAGGATCGCCGTGATGCCAATAATCACCGCGTAAACTTGCGCCACACCCTGCCATCTTCCATCCATGGCAATCAGCAGGAAAGGCGCGCCGAAGTTGGTGATCGCCGCACCCACGTTACCCATTCCGAAAATACCCAGCGCCGTGCCCTGGCGTTCCTTGGGATACCATTTTGAAACGTAGGTGATACCTACAGAGAACCCGCCACCGGCCAGGCCGACACCCAGCGCGGCGATCAGAAACATGTAATAACTGGATACCAGGGTGAGCATGAAGGCAGCCACGGCCGTAGCCAGCATCTGCACGGTAAAGATCAAGCGCCCACCGTATTGATCGGCCCATATTCCAAGAAAAATCCGGCTCAGCGAACCGGTTAAGATCGGCGTAGCAACCAGGATGCCGAATTGGGTGTCACTCAGGCCCAATTCGCC
Organism: uncultured Wenzhouxiangellaceae bacterium; assembly: GCA_964443145.1. Taxonomy (GTDB): domain Bacteria; phylum Pseudomonadota; class Gammaproteobacteria; order Xanthomonadales; family SZUA-36; genus JAHEFT01. The sequence continues at coordinate 9,789 of CAYUBS010000088.1, forward strand.
TTTGATCTTCATACCGATGATGGAAAAAATGGTCCAAACTGCAAAACAAACCGTAAATGCCAGTGTGCTGTTTGTCAGCGCCCGGGTCTGTCGCCCCGGTGTTACATTCTCCAGGCTCATTGCCCTCTCCCATACGTCAAATGCATATCAGGAAAGACTAGCTGGATTGGCTAATTGATGTACGGAAAATGAGTGTAATGTTGACCTGCGTCAGCAACAACAAAGGGGCTGGGGTCAGAGTAAAGGGACAGAGTAAATTATTTACTCTGTCCCTTTACTCTGACCCCCCAATTTTGCCGCTGCTACTCAGGGGCGTCGAGGTACTTAGCCATCTCCTCACTGATTCGGGCGCGGTCACCCACCACCACCAGCGTCATGTCATCCGGACGGAGATATTGGGTCGCGACCCGGGAAATATCTTCAGGCGTCAGTGCATATACGCGACTGACGTATTCCGTGAGATAACTGTCGTTCTGGCCATGCAATGCAACCTGGTTGAGCACGTTGATGATCCCCTGGCGCGTTGAATTACGTAGTGTGAAGATGCCAGCCATGTAATTTTGTATGGCTGTCAATTCTTCCTGCGGCGGCGCCTCATCACGTAAGCGGTTGATCTCAAAATATATTTCTTTCATTGCAGCGGCCGTATCATCGGTTGTGATTGCGGCTTGCTGAACCCAGTAGCCATCAAGGCGACGCACCGACACGCTGCTGCGCGGTGAATAGGTATAGCCTTTATCTTCGCGAATATTACTGGTTATACGGGAACCAAAAGAACCGCCAAGTATTGCGTTGGTCGCCAGCAAGCCGATGTAATCCGGTTGGCTGGGATCGATGGTCGGCAAACCCAGAAAGACATTGGACTGACTGGCATTGGCGCGGTTGATGATGTCCACATACTCACGACCCTGGGCCGGCTCCGGCGGCATAACCAGAGGCTCAGGCCCGGTTTTCCAGCTACCAAAAGCTTGTTCAATAGCGGCCTTCACAGCCGCTTCATCGAACATTCCGGAAACGTAAATATGGGTGCGGCCGGCACCGAAATTGTCTTTATAAAAAGCCCGGATCTGCTCGACCGTATAGCTGTTGATTTGCTCTACGGTCGGGAACAAACGCCCATAGGGGTGATCGCCATATAACGCCTTGCTAAAGGCAATCTGCCCCATCGTGTTGGGATCGTTCAGCGCCACTTCCACGTTGCGTACTGCATCGCGCTTCAGCCGGTCCATCTGATCGGCCGGAAAGGCCGGTTCGAGCAGAACATCAGCCAGCAAAGCCACCATACCGGGTGCAAATTCAGCCAATGCCTCACCGGTCACGGATGTTTGATCCAGGCCGACTCCGATACTGAGACTGCCACCCATCTCAGCTGCCTCGCGCGCGACATCCTCTGCGCTTCGACTGCCGGTGCCCTCTTCCATCAGGTCGGCTGTCAAATCAGCAAGCCAGGTGTTTTCACCCTCGTTGAGATTGCCGGCCATGATGCGTGCTGAGATCGACACCTTCGGAATTGATCCGTAAGGAACCAGTGTGACCGACAGACCATTGTCCAGTTGGAACTGCTGCGTGGGCGGAAGGGTGAAGTCTTTTGGCGTTCCACCTGCCGGCGGAACTTCCTTCGCCTTTTCCTGCGCTGATGTGTTGAAACTCACGATCATGGCGGTTGCAAGCACACAGGCCCGCAAGAGGGTCATTGAATTATCCATTGTCCTGCTCCTTTTCTGCACCGCCTGCCTCGAGCACGAGGGTGGTGCGATTGGTGGAGCGCAGATACTCAATTGCGGTCGCCTGGATCAGTTCAGGTGTCACCGCGATCATCCCCCGCTCAAACTCATTTATCCGTGCCGGGTTGTCGTCAAACAAGGCCAGTGAAGCCAACAAATCTGCCCGTCCAAACCCGAAAAAACTGTTGATCTGGTCATAGTAAGCAGAGCGCCATTTCACCAGCGCACGATCCAGCGTTGCCTGGTCGACCGGTGAACTCTTGAACTCTTCGATCACGCCGTCGAGAACCTTCAAAACATCTTCCCGGCTGACTCCCGAATCATGTATGAACGAAGCCGTCCACAGCATCGGGCCCTTGTAATTGAGCATATTGCCAAGCAAAGCGTTGATGCCGCCTGAGACTCCGTCAGTCATGCCGGCCTCTTTTACCAGGGCCTGGTGCAGCAGGGCATCGTCACCCTGCAGCAGGATCTGATCGATCAGGCCCATGGCAAACCACTCGGGGGTAAGACGCTCCGGCACATGGTAGGCGAAAGCAAAACCGGGCCGGGGTGCGAGTGCGTCGACATGTATCTCGGCTTTCTCAGCCTCCTGACGTGGCTCGGCAATGTCCGGAAGCTCAATGGGTTCTGCTGATGCCGGGATCTCGGCAAAATATTTCTTGACCATTGCCAGTGCGCTTTCCGAATCGAAATCACCAACGATCGCTATCGCCGCGTTGTTCGGGGCGTAGTATTGAGAGAAGAACGAGGCGACATCACTCACGCTGGCAGCATCCAGGTCTTCCAGATCACCGTAAAAGTTGTGTGAGTTGTACCAGTTCTCGTTGGCGACCTGGGGCATGAACAACCAGGGGAAGCCACCGTAAGGCTGGTTCAGTACGTTTACTTTGACCTCGTTCTTAACGACGCCCTGCTGGTTAACCAGGTTCTCGCTGGTAATCGACAAACCGCGCATGCGGTCGGCCTCTGCCCAAAGCATGGTCTCCAGCTTGTGCGAGGGGACGATTTCAAAGTAATTGGTGTAGTCATAACGGGTCGAGCCGTTGAGGATGCCGCCATTGGACTGCACCAATTTGATGAACTCCATTTTTCCCAGGTTCTCTGAACCCTGAAACATCATGTGTTCAAACAGGTGGGCAAACCCGGTGCGGTCACGCGGTTCAATGCGAAATCCGATGTTGTAATACACAGCCACCGTCACTACCGGCGCCGTGTCATCCTCGGACAGGATCACTTTCAGTCCGTTATCGAGGGTGTGGTAGCTCAAGCCGACTGTAAATGGCTCAATTTCAGGCCGTTCCGAAGGGGCGGCAGCAGGTGCTGTAACCTCAGCTTCGGCAGCCGCTTGATTTGATTCAGCGGGCGGTGTTGAATCTCCACAACCCGAAAGTCCGGACACGACGGCAAAGACCGTCAACCATCGCAATACCATGTATATCTCCTGCAGCTAATCGGC
>CAYUBS010000089.1:0-12897 GCA_964443145.1 uncultured Wenzhouxiangellaceae bacterium
TTGATGTATTCCTGTGAAACCACGTGAGTGGGATTGATCACCGATGTCAGTAACTCACCATAATTCTTGACCCGGTAGACGTCGCCCCCTATCTCAAGAACCCATTCCGGCTGAGGCTCGATCTTAGGCAATTCAACGCCTGGAATGGTGTGGCAGCCATGACAGCCGTACTTGACGAACACTTGCTCACCCAGCGCGACATCACCGTCCGGCATGACAAACCCTTTCACGGGTGGTGATTCCACCGTGCAGGCGGAGAGTCCAAGTGTGAGGGACAGGCAACACAGACTGAAATATTTGGTTGTATTAACGGGCATAGGTTTAGTCTCCTTCGCCAGGAAAGATGCAGTAATTATGAACGATTTCCTGGGCCCTTTACCTGCGCTGGATCAAGCCAGACAGTGGGTTTAGCCACCCATGCGATACATTTCCAGCCCGCTGGTGCTGGCAGGTTGAAGGTGCCGAACTTCACTGTACCTGTCGTTGCGCGCCGCCCATTGGCTGCGAATGAAAGTCGCCAGTAAGTGGCTGTCATCATGCTCTCTGAGCTTGGGTCCCAGTGGCATTCCTTTGCTTGTGAACAGGCAGCCATACAGCTTGCCATCAGCGGTGACCCGGGCGCGACTGCAGTTACCGCAAAAAGGCTGTGTGATCGAGTTGATCAGGCCTATCTCACCTTTACCGTCCGCATACGCATAACGTTGCGCGGTTTCTCCCGGCTGGTTTTTGTCCAAAGGACGAAGGGGCCAGCGGTCGTGGATTCGTTTGACCCACTCATGGCCGGGAACGACCTGGTCGCCGCGCCATTCGTTGCTGTTTCCCACGTCCAGGAATTCGATCAGTCGAACGATATGTCCGCTTCCGCGGAAGTGCCGTACAAGATCCATCACTGTGTGGTCGTTGACCCCGCGCTGCACGACGCAATTGATCTTGAGATTGTCATAACCGGCCGCCTCAGCCGCCGCAATGCCAGCCAGGGTTGCAGCCGCACTACCGCGACCGCCCGACACCCGGGCAAAAACGGTCTCATCCAGGCTGTCGAGACTAACGGTGACACGGTTCAGTCCGGATTCTTTCAGGTCGTGAGCCAGGCGGGGAAGGAGAACTCCATTGGTCGTCATGGAAATATCTTCGATACCGGGAATTTTCGAAATCCGTCGGACCAGGGTGGGGAAGCCGGGTCGCAACAACGGCTCACCGCCCGTAAGGCGCACGTTTGTAACGCCCAGTGCAGCAAAGGCGCCAACCAGGCGGGTGAGTTCACGGTCGCTCAGTAATTCTCCTTTGGACAGAAATGGGTTGCTGCGCTTGAGTGAGGACTCGGGCATGCAGTAGCCACATCGAAAATTGCAGCGGTCAGTAACCGATAACCGCAAGTGCTGAAGCGGCCGGCCATAGTGGTCCCGGGGCGTCATCAGCCGGCTTAGTTTTTGTTCGGCGCGCTGAAGCATGAACGGCTGTCCGCTCGTGCTCAGGTTTCCAGGAATCGGGGCATCAGGTTGGCCAGGTTACAGGGCCTGGTCCTGGAATCAAATTGCGGCCGGAGGACATCCTCCCAGGCGGTCTTACAAGCACCCGGCGAGCCAGGCATGCAGAAAATCACCGTGGCATTGGCTATCCCGGCGAACGCCCTTGATTGAATGGTTGCGGCGCCAATGTCCGGGATGGATGCTGCCCTGAACAACTCTCCGAATCCTTCAATGGCCTTGTCGAAGAGAGGTTCAATTGCTTCGGGAGCAACGTCCCTACCGGTCAGGCCGGTGCTACCGGTGCTGAGGATGATATCGATTTCTTCATTCACGATGAGTGCCGAGAATTCAGCGCGCAGTGAATATCGGTCGTCTTTAATAATGCTCTTGTGCGCCAACAGGTGACCCGCGGCCTTAAGAGACTCGGCGAGGTAGTTGCCTGAAGTGTCATTTTCTTCCGTCCGGGAATCGGAAATGGTGATCACAGCGATTCGCAATGGAATGAATTTGGCGTCAGCCGAAGTTCTGCTCATGTCGTGTTTTTCCCGGTGGAATTGGTAGCAATATCGCTTTTGACAGCTTAATCAGATGACTGGAATCGAGGTATGACCCACATCATGCTGGCTGTCAGTTTAAAGTATCAAACGTGCATCAATGGCACTGGATCATTCCGTCCTCTAAACGCACGCAGAATTCCGGCCATCCGGCCTGCTCCCAGTACTCGGGCAATTTCATTAACTCCAACAGCTCCTGAAACCGCGGAAGTGCCCGGACACCGGCCATGTGTGGCATGAATAAATACTCCGCGCTACCCCAGCCCTGTAGCGAGAACCAGCTTAGCAGTGCATTCAGGATGGTCTCGGATTCGCCCACGTACGACAGTAGGGCGAAGCCCAGTATCTCGTCATTTGACACGGAGCTTTCAGGAAACTCCGGGTGTCCCATTTCTTTCTGTATCGCCTCGACATTCAGTGGATTAGTGGGATCTGCCAGCATCGCCAAAGCGGATGAACGCCTGTTCTCAGGTATTTCCAGGTCGCTGATCAACTCGCGCGTGGCCGCACCATCACCCATTGGCAAATAAGCCAACAACTTGGTCTGGCGCAGCCAGGGAAGAGCGCCCCTCGCCACTGCCCGATTCAGCACATCCAGCGCCTCGTCGGTTTGCCCGGCCGTGATCAAGGCCTCGGCGTAGACGGCCACCAGTGGATCCAGGTAGGGGTCGATGGCATAGCCGCGCCTGGCCACTTTCAACTGTTCGGCCACCCGTCCGGTAGTGGCCATGAACTCAGCGACGTCCTCCAGCAATTCCGAAGAGTCCGGGTCAATGGCCATCGCGCGTGTGAGCATGTCCTCGGATTCCGCCCAGCGCCAGGCGTCGCGGTAGGCTGCACCCAACGCGTTCAGGGCATCTACATTGTCCGGGTCGAGCTCAAGCGCCTGCAGGGCGAAGCGCTCTGTCACCTCGAGATCCTCGTCCTGAACATCTGCCGTGATGGCCAGTGCGGCCCAGGCGGGTGCATAGCCGGGATGAGCGTCGACAACGCTTTGGAACAGGGTCCTGGCCTGGATGAGATCGTTTTCTGAGCGCGCGCGCAAATGAGCGCGGCCACGCAGATAATCATCGTAAGCTGCAATACTCACTGGTGGGCTTGTGGGCGAACCAGCAGTTTGCTCGTCCGGTGTCGGGCTATTTTCCCTTGCCAATTGTTCGGTGAACTCCATGGCGATGGCGTTAGCAATCTCTTCCTGAATCGCGAAGACGTTAACGCGCTGTCGATTGAAGGTCTCGGACCAGAGGTGGAAGCCATCCTCCACCTGAATTAACTGTGCCGTAATGCGCAGTTGCTGTCCGTCGGAACGCACGCTGCCTTCTACTACGTGCGTCACTCCGAGGTCCCGTCCCATCTGACGAATATCCTGCTGTTGCCCCTTGAGGGCGAACACCGAAGTGCGGGCTGTGACATTGAGGCCTGGCACACGTACCAGTGCGTTGATGATTTCCTCGGTGATACCGTCGCTGAAGTACTCCTGCTCGGCGTCGGCGCTCATGTTGAGGAAGGGCAGTACGGCAATGGAGTGGGCTGTTGTTGCTTCGCCTTCCGGCCCGGACTGGTATTTGTCTCCGGCAAAATACAGCCGTTCGACACCCATCAAAACGATAACTGCTACAAGCGCACCGATGATGAAAATATTCAATTTGTGTCGGGTCAACGGCTCTGTAGAAGCGCTGCGATCAATCTCGGATTCGCGCTTGATGCCTTCCGGTGTCAGCTCGAAGGCCCAGGCGAAAAACAATGCGAACGGCAGGCCAACAACCCCAGCGACCGCGAACACCCGGATGACCCAGCCAGGCGCGCCCGCGAGATCAAGCAGAAAATCCGCGCCTTGCAGCACCACCCAACCCAGCAGCACGTAGGCAATACCCACGCGGAACACGTTACGTTGTCTGAGTTCTTCGAAGAAACTCTTCAAGAAGTGGCGTCCATTGACTGCAAGTGCGCTATTTTGCCACATTGCAGGCCAGGCACGCTCCTTTTATGGGCTCGAATCCGTACAAACCAATTGATCTGAATTAGGCGGCCCGCCCGGCTGCACTGATAAACTGGATAAGCCCGTTCACCTTTGCGAGGTATGCCAGGTATGAAGCATATTGTTCTAGTTACATCTTTCATCTTTTTTGTTTTCATTGGGACGCTGTACGCCGATTCCTTCACCCAGCCGGCCTGGGGCTACGACAGCGTCGCCGGGCGATGTGTGGTTTGCCACAGCCTGGAACGTGGCGGGGAATTTCGCGTCGCACCCAACCTGTGGGATATTGTTGGTGCGCAAGTAGCCCGCGACCGGTCCTGGTATAACTACTCTCCCGCCTTAATAGAGAAGGGCGGCGCCTGGACAGTGGATGATCTGGACAGTTTTCTGGCCAACGCTGATCAATTCGCGCCGGGATCGAGCAAGAGTATTCGTGTGAACGATCCGGTCGAAAGGGCCGAAATCATCGAGTTTCTTGCAGAACTTCAGGATTGATGATTAACCTGTCCCTGTATTGACCCTGGGCCGGGGCGGGTAGCCCATTGCCGTCAATTCTTCAGCAACGGCAGCTACCAGTGTGTCCAGTTTGCCGGCAATGAGCGTGGACAATTCCAGGCACATCTCCAGTGAATGCGGCACCAGGCCCAGCACGGTCACTTGCGCGGGTTTTTCACCACTCAATTCCAACGTGGCCAGCACGTCCGACAAACCCAGCTGGTGCGGCGAAATGCGCATACTGAAATAGACGGGTACCTGGTCGTCAGCCAACCTGACCAGGGTGCCGGGCGGATCGCCCGTCTGGCAGGCATCGACCACCAGCACGTGCTCGCGCTGGCTCATGTCATCCAGCAGGCCCATGCCTGTGGTGCCACCATCGAGAATTTCAACTTCGGGTGGAATGCTGTAACGCTCCTGCAAAAGCTCAAGGGCCTGGATACCCAGGCCTTCGTCTTCTAACAGGAGGTTTCCCATGCCCAGCAAAAGTACCGGGCAACGGGAGGAATCCGCCTTCAAAGCGCCTTGACCCTTACGATCTCCTGCATACGGGGATCGACCATGTGAATGGCGCAGGCCAGGCAGGGGTCAAACGAATGAATCGTGCGGATAACTTCCAGCGGAAGTTCAGGATCGGCCACCGGGTTGCCGATCAGTGAGGCCTCGTATGGACCCAACTCGTCATTTTCGTCCCGGGGCCCGGCGTTCCAGGTAGACGGTACGACGGCCTGGTAATTGGAAATCTTGCCATCCTGGATAACGACCCAGTGCGATAACACGCCGCGCGGAGCTTCGTGGAAGCCGAAACCACGTTGTTCGCCTTTCGGGAAAGTGGGGCGGTTAAAGGTTTCGTAATCGCCGGAGCCAATGTTTTCCATCAGCAAGCCCCACTGGTTTTGCAGGCTCTCGTAGATGACGGCGCAACGGATCGCACGTGCAGCGTGCCGGCCGATCGTGGAATGCAGTGCAGTCAAAGGAATGTCGGTGCCTGCGAGGGCGCTGGCGGTTCCAACGACGAAATCCAGGTGACGCTGAGTCGGCTCATGCCCGGCTGCCGCCATGCACAACACATTGGCCAGCGGTCCCACCTGGGCGCGCGCTCCGTTGAAGGTTGGCGCCTTGACCCAGGAGTATTTCCCGTCGTCCTGGAAGTCGGTGTATTGAGGAACGGTTTCACCGACATAAGGGTGCAATGCTGCGTCGCCTTCGTACCAGGCGTGCTTGCTGCTTTCGGCAACGCCATCCTCGAAAAAGCTATCCTGGAAACTGGTGATGGGCTTGAAGGTGCCCAGGTCACCGTTGGTGATGTAGCCACCGGGAAGTTCAAACTCGGTGCCCTTAGTGTCCAGCGGCATTTCGGGAACACTCAGGTAATTGGTAACGCCGGCCCCATAGGCCGTCCAGTCCGCGTAAAAAGCGCCGACCGCTGCGACATCAACCAGGTAGACCTGGCTGACGAAATCCGCCAACTCATCGATTAGTCCCTTGATGTAGTAGAGGCGTTCCAGTGACAGCGTGGACTGCGAATCCAGGTTGATCGGATTGGATACACCGCCAACTGCCAGGTTCTGGATATGCGGTGTCTTGCTGCCGAGGATGGATACGATCTGATTCGCTTTCCTCTGGTACTCAAGGGCCTGCAGGTAGTGAGCCGCGGCCAACAGGTTGACTTCCGGCGGCAATTTCATCGCGGGGTGGCCCCAATAGCCATTGGCGAAAATCCCCAGCTGGCCCGATTCGACCAGTTTTTTCAGCCGGTTTTGTATTTCCGTCAGTTCCTGCACCGTGTTTCGTGGCCAGTCGGACAGGGTCGAGGCCAGCTTCGCGGTTGCGGCGGGGTCGGCGCTCAGCGCAGAAACGATATCCACCCAGTCCAGTGCCGACAGGTGATAGAAATGGACGATGTGATCGTGCACGCAATGCGCACCGATGATCATGTTGCGGATGTATTGCGCATTCATTGGAATTTCCAGCTGCAAGGCGTTCTCTACCGCCCGAACTGAAACAATCGCGTGAACCGTGGTGCACACGCCGCAGATCCGTTGGGTGAAAATCCAGGCATCGCGCGGATCCCTGCCTTGCAGGATAAGCTCAATACCGCGCCACATCTGTCCTGAGGACCAGGCGTTGGTAACCACGCCGTTGTCCACTTCACAATCGATACGCAAATGGCCTTCGATGCGAGTGACTGGATCTACGGTTATTCTTGTTGCCACGGTATTTCTCCCGTATTCAAATTAATAAAGCTAAACATTCGTCGCTAGTTGCGGGCCAGCTGACTCTGACCCCGGAGCAACCGTCTTTTTCCTCGGCGGCAAAATTGGGAACTGTTTCACGATGTAAATAAACCCGACTGCTTCGACGGCCAGCAGCCCGATGGAGATCAGTAGCTCGATCACCGACGGGAAGTAAACGTAACCCGCAGAGGGCGTGTAGCCGATGATCAATGCGTTGAAGCGCAGTACGGCGCCTCCCAGCAGCAGGCAGATGGCCGTGATGAACAACAAACGGGCATTGCCTCTCCAGCGCGGGTGAAAAAGGATCATTGTCGGGAAGGCGAACAGTGCGATTTCTATATAGAACATGATGGCCCGGGTTGATGAATCCGCCAGGGCTGTCAGTGCATCACGGTGCAGCAGGTCGGCAAACCTCACCAGCAGATAAAACACGAGCGCCCAGCGCAGCACTTTTGCCAGCCGGCGGTACAAGTGCAGTTCCAGCCGGCGGCCGAGCCCCAGCACGGTTAAAACCCCCTCAAAAATCACGATCGAGAAACCCATGATGATGGCGGACATCAAAAACAGGAAGCCAATCCAGGGTGTGGACCACAGTGGTGAAATCTTGTCGCCGGCGGCGACAATCAACCCGCCCAGGCCGGACTGGTGCATGGTCGGCAGGACGATACCCAGGGGTATGATGAAGTACAGAACTTTGAAGAACGCTTTTTCGAGCTTTGGTTTGTTGAAGTGTTCCAGTATCGGCGGAATCAGTTCGACCCACAAAATCAGCGTATACAGAGCCATGCATATGGCGATTTCGAACATGACCGAATTAAGATTGATATTCCAGGGCAGCATAATCTGGTAAAAATTCCACCAACGACCAATATCCACCCAGGCGGCAAGGCTGGCCAGTGTGTAAGCAAAAGCGCTGGCCAGCAGCGCCGGTCGGATCAGGGTATGAAATTCACCCCTGTTCATTACATAAATAACCACCGCCAGCACATAACCCCCACAGCCGATGGCGGCCGTGACGTGGATATCCAGCACAACCCACAAACCCCAGGGGTACCCATTGTTCAGGTTGGTGGCCTCGCCGAGACCGTACATGAAACGGAAGATCAGCAGACCTATGGCTATCAGCACCAGCAGGGAAAGGAAGACGAAAGGCCGGGTAAAAACCTTTCCGCCCATTGGGGCAGTTTTCGCCAGTTTCATTTGTCTTCCTCCTTACCGAGCCTGCGCCGTGTAACGAACATCAGTCCGCCCAGCAAGGCCAGCGGTGCGATCATGCCCTTGTAAACCGTGTGTTGAATCGTTTCCGAGACACTGGCGAACGAACGTTCCGGGATGTCGGGTAAATCCAGGTTGCCAAAAGGAATGCCTGCAAGGACCATGACCTGGGTGCCGCCTCCCTGCGCTTCACCGTAGACACGATCGACGTAGAGCGGAACCACTGCTTCATGGCGATTGGGGTCTTCCAGCGTGTTGCGCGGGTAGTTGTAAGTCGAACCCGGCTCCATGGCCAGGCGGCGGTGCGCCTCTTCCAGCAGTTCCTCACGGGTTCCGAACAGTGAAGCGCCGGTCGGGCATCGTTCAACGCAAGCCGGCAGCAAACCTTCTGCCAGGCGGTGATTGCAGAACTGGCACTTGTTGATCTGACCGAAGGCCTCGTCAAAATCCCACTTGGGAATATTGTATGGGCAGGCCCAAACGCAGTAGCGGCAGCCAATACAGGCTTCCGGATGATGCGTGACAATGCCATTATCCGGGTCTTTCCTCATGGCCTGTGTCGGGCAAACCGAAATACAGCCCGGATCCACGCAGTGCATGCAGTGGCGTTTAACGAATGAATAGCCGTCAACCTCGCGGTCTTTCACTTCAGCAGTGCCGTTGCGATAGACCTTGATGATGTTTAGTGTCTTGCCTGAAGTGTCCGCCGGTGTGTCCCAGATCGGGGACTCGTCGGCACTTTCGACCGGCATGTCGTTGGCTTCCTTGCATCCGACCATGCAGGCTTTGCAGCCAATGCACAAAGTCGAGTCATACAACATGCCGATGGCATTGGGCGGCACTTCCAGATTGGGCCGGGCTTCGGCGGCTACCGGAAGAGCAGCGGCAGCGCTTCCGGTGACGGCAGCTTTTAAAAACTCCCTTCGCTTGATGGTCATCCGCCTAACCCTCTGCTTCAGCAGCTTTGTCTTTATTCTTTTTCTTTTTCTTTTTCTTTTTCTCGGGGATCAGTTCAACTTTACCGAGCCGGCTCATCATCACCGCGCCAGCGCCAATCGCCGCGCCTGCCGCCGCGCCAACCACCCCGGCGGAGGCGGGAGTTATCCCATTACCCTTGGGTTGATTGACTGAAGCAAAGGCAAGAGGTGGCGTTACCGACTCAACATCGGCCAGGGCATGTATCGGCTTGGTGAATCCAACGCCTTCCTCGGTGCAACCGAAACAGGGATGTCCGGTACCAACCGGCCAGCTGCCTGATCCGACATCGCCGAACAGGATAGCCGGGCAATTGGCATAGGTCTCAGGACCCTTGCATCCCAGTTTATAAAGGCACCAACCCTGGCGGTGGCCTTCATCGCCAAATTCCATCGCGAAACGGCCGGCGTCAAAATGCGGGCGTCGTTCACAATTTTCATGAATCAGGCGGCCGTATGCGAATTTTGGCCTGTTCTTGGAATCCAGCGCCGGCAATGTGCCAAATGCTACAAACTGCAGCACTGTACTCAGGAAATTGTAGGGGTTCGGCGGGCATCCCGGGATATTGATGATGGTCTTGTCCGGCAGGATTTCCGAAACACCCACGGCGCCGGTTGGATTGATACCACTGGATGGAATGCCGCCCCAGGATGCACATGATCCGATAGCAATAATGGCGGCGGCACCAGCGGCTGCTTCTTCCAGGTGTTCCTGGATCGTTCGATTGGCAACCTTGCAATATATCCCGCCATCCTTGGTTGGAATGGCACCGTCTACCACCAGCAGATAATTTCCATAGTTCTCCTGCATGGATGTCTTCTTGGCCTGTTCGGCCTGGTGGCCCGCGGCTGCGCTCAGTGTTTCGTGGTAGTCCAGCGAAACCATGTCAAGAATCAGGTTTTCCAGCGTCGGGTGATGCGAACGCAATAGTGACTCGGTGCAGCCCGTGCACTCCTGAGCGGACAACCATATGACCGCCGGCCGTTTAGGATTCATCACGGCTTCCGCAATCTGCGCGCCAATGGCCGGCGAAAAACCAAGCGTCACAGCTACTCCTGAACAGAACTTCAGAAATCCTCTGCGCGAAACACCGGTGGCTGGTTCTAGATGGAGGTCAAGATCATTAAACATGGCAGATTCCCTCGAAACCGGTCAGTTGCTGACCGAATGCCGGGAATCTTTCAAGCCAATTGTGACGGGAAAGTTCCCGCAAACTTACATCGATTCTGCAGTAAAGCAGGCCTTGGTTTAATGACTTGAATCAGCTTATCTAAATTAGGTTGTTGTAATTTCCAAATATTTTGCTCTTCGAGGTGAAGAGTGATTATTCTGAGAGTTTCTTATATTAGGCCTTATTAGTACTTTTAGAAAAAACGACCGTTATCTTACCAGCCGCTGCAATCCCGCTTAAAAATGCGCCTTCGACCCGTGATCCATGGCACCAGTCTCCCGCCAGCGCCAGCTGTTTGGACTCGAAAAACAACGTGCCACAGTCCAGTGGCTGGCGGGCCAGCGCATAACGCCATCGATGGGCTGCTGCATATTCCACGCTGAATTCCTGCGCAATGGGCAGCTTGCGTGCCGCCTCCAGCAATAAAGCGCACACCTCATCCGATTCATGTTCGAGCAAGCGGCTGGACCAATCCGGGTTCGCATGCAGCACCCATGCAGGGACAGTGGGACGGCCGGGTCTGTCGGCCTGGCTTGCTACCCAGGAAAGAGGTCCTTCGTTGACGAAAGCTGCATCCAGGTTTGTCAGTAAGGGCTTATCCAGAACGGCCATAACAGACCAGCAAGGTCGCATTTCGACGGCGCTCAAGGCTGCATCTACCTCGGGGTCGGTGAGCAGCGCACACGCCTGTTCGGGCGGCAGGGCCAGTAAAAGGAAATCAGCCTGCAGGGCCTCACCTTCGGTCGATTGTAAAGTCCAGCCGGATGCTGCCCGCTCCAGTGACTGCACGGTCCAGTTGAAACGGCAGTCGGCCAGTTCCGAAGCCAATTTCGAGCAGATGGCGCTCATTCCTGGCACTGCGATAAAGCGTTCTGTGGACTGACTGCCGGCATCTGTGGGGCGCTCTTCGCCCACCACGGCGATCCGCGACTGCCATGACGCCACCAAACCCCTTTTCCGCCAGGCTTCCACCTGCTGCACGAAACGCGGGTCACGTGCCGTGAAGTACTGGGCGCCATGGTCGAAGCGATATTCACCCTGCCGGCGGGTCGCCATGCGACCGCCTGCACCACGCGCTTTTTCGACCAGAACGACTTCGTGTCCCTGGTCGCCAAGAATCCGGGCGGCCGTGAGACCGGCCATACCGGCTCCGACAATAGCAACACGTTTTCCCATCGCTATGCTGCCAGGCGTTCCAGTTCTCGAACCAGCTTTTTACGCAGACCTTCACTACCCGCGGTTCCAGGCAGAATGGCGGCGAGGTGCGGTTCCCGGTCCAGCCAGAATTTGCCGCTGACCTTGCCCGCTTCCGCCGCAGCAGCAAGCCACACGATGGTATCCGCGCCTTGTTCAGGCGTACGCAGAACGGAGCGGGTCAGCCGGTGAAAACCGGGCAGTGAATCCTGCACGCCGGGCGTGTCTGCCCATCCCGGGTGCATTGCATTGACCACCACGCCGGAGTCCGCCAAATCTTTAGCCCAACGTTCGGTCAGGATCATCAGGCCACGTTTCGCCCGCGCGTAGGCCCGGCTGCCGTCGTAGTCGCCGTTGGCATATCCCAGGTCATCAATGTCAATCCCGCTAAAATACATGCCGCCCGACAGCACATTGATAATGCGCGACGGGGCCGAGTGCTTTAAACGTGGAAGAAGCAGGCTGGTCAGAAGGTAGGGCGACAGCAGGTCAGTGGCAAAGACCGTCTCCAGTTGCTCAGCGGTCAATGTCCGCTTGTTGGGAAGTACCGCCGCGTTGTTAACCAGTATGTGTATGCTTTCCTCGCGTTCGAGCAGATTTTTCGCCAGTTTTCTGACTTCCGACATCAGACCGAGGTCCGCAAGTTCGCTGCGGATGTTTTTATTTCCGGTCTCTGCGCTGATTTCCCGAACTGCCTGTTCAAGCTTCTGCACATTACGCCCGACCAGCACAACCCGGGCACCAAGGCCCGCGAGTTTTTCGGCTGCGATACGGCCAAGGCCAGAGGTGGCTCCTGTAACAACGGCTGTCCGGCCTTCAAGCGATGCCGGCAGTGCCCGCCATGATCGCTTCTTGTATTTGTAACCGAAGCGGGTGAAGCCCAGGGCACCAGGCAAAACGAGCCGATCCAGCAAATTTCTCGTGGCCGATTCGGCCGGCGGTTGAGGGTCTGTGGTCAGGGCCTCCTGCAGACCGGCCAATGCCTTCCTGCCAACACCTTCGAGCACTCCTCCAATCAAGGGCTCGATCAGCCCCGCGACACCGCTGAGCGAAATATCAGCCGTGTAGTCAACCATGGTCCCGCTACCGGTCTTCGAGAACCGGATATCATCGATCGCATGAATTCGCCCGCCGCGACCCTCCAATACCACGCGGTTCGGAGGTTCGTAGCGCTTGATCTCGTAATCCATCGGAGTGGACGAAATACCGGACTTAACGAGCACGCGGAAGCGGGTTCCGACGCCTACCGGGCCGGGCGTGGATTTTTCAGATTCGATAACCCCCGGATCCCATTGTTCAATATTTCCGAAGTTGGCGGTGTAGCGAAATACGTCCTCGATGGGCTGCGTGACTTCGATGACTTCGTGCAGTTGTTTCATAAGCGTTTGATCACCTTGAGCTGCCCATGCGATTCAGCGGGCTGAAATTTTGGGTGAAGTTTGCTGGATGCGCTGTGATAGGGATGTGAATGTAATATCATGCCCAGCCCATCATATCTGTTTTTCGGTGTCACCTTCAGGAGTCCACATGGATCTGCATTTGCAAGATAAACGTGTTCTGGTCACTGGTTCTACCAGTGGAATCGGAAAAAAAATTGCTGAACGGTATC
>CAYUBS010000090.1:0-6332 GCA_964443145.1 uncultured Wenzhouxiangellaceae bacterium
CTGGAATTTCCTGCGGTATGTACATGGTTGATTGCTTCAACTTCCGGGTACTTCTGGATGACAACGTCATCGAAACCGGCCTGGTCGCCCATCGCGGCGAAAGCAGGATTCAGGCTGCCCAGGCTTTCCAGGCTGGCGTCGCCGCGCACGGTTTCGTCGTGGTCAAGAGCGACGTTACCCACGTGGTCCAGGATCGGAATGACCGACTTGTCGAAGTAGCCGCTCTGCCAGGCATGGGCAGCGCGTTGCTGGCTGGTAACGGCATAGGAATCGACATCATTGCGGGAAAAACCGTGCAGGGTGGCGATCAGGTCGGCGCCGATGCCCTGGGGTGCGAAATGGGCGTGATAAGCAGTTTGCGGGTCAATCGCCATCGCTCCCCCATCGGAGCCCATCGGTACACGGGACATGCACTCGACCCCGCCGCCGATAACGGCCTGGGAGAACCCGGACATGATCTGTGTAGCGGCTGAATTGACAGCTTCCAGTGCTGAAGCACAGAAGCGGTTGATCTGTTTGCCTGGAACACTTTCTGCATAGTCGGCCGTGATAGCCGCGACCCGGGCAATGTCGGCGCCCTGTTCTCCCACCGGCGTGACGCAACCCAGGATAACGTCGTCCAGGATGGTCGTGTCCAGCTCATTCCGGTCCCGCAATGCGGTCAGGATCTGGGTAGTGAGATTAATCGGGGTAATCGGGTTGAGGCTGCCGCCCTGTTTGCCCCGCCCTCTCGGAGATCTGACGTGGTCGTAGATGAATGCTTCGGTCATTTCCGTTCCTCTTGAGTCACTTTGCGCTCAGCAAGCGCAGGATGTTTTGCTTGAAATCTTCATAGGCCGCCGCGAGATCGAACTCGGGGCTGACCAGCCACTGTTGGTTGATGCCGATCAGGCCGCCATAAAACTGCTCGCCAATCCGGTCGGCATTGATGCTTTTCCGTATATCCCCGCTCGCCTGGCCACCCCTGACCCAGCCGGCAACGGACTCACGCTGGATACGCATGAATTCGGTCACATTGGGTTTGAATTCAGAAGAGGGGTCCAGTGCGGCGCCCCACAGGATGTTCTGTGCCCGAATGTACTCCGGGTGGCGCAGCGCATGCGACAGGTGTGAATCGATGGCGGTTGTTATAGCCGGCAAGCCGGTTTTGCCGTCGAGGTTTCCGACCAGTTCCTCATTCCATGCAGAAGAGACCCGCTTCAGAACAGAACGGAATAACCCAGCCTTGCTACCGAAATGATGCGTGGCAAGGCCGCGGCTATAGCCTGCGGATTCGCCGATGGCGACCAGTGTCGTGCCCTGGATTCCCACTGAGTTGAGCAATGTGATGGCGGCTTTGACCATTTTCGATTCAGCCAATGCGGTGCGCTCAGCCTGGGTGCGAGGCTGGTCTTGTGCTTTTGCTTTTTCAGTGGTTCCAGACATTTAAATACAATACTTGTTGGTAGCAAGCAAGTTTATCAAACGGGCCCATATTGTCAACCCATGGTCAATCCGGGCACCAGCTTTTCGCCGTTTAATCCAAATCCCGAAGCAGTGCTTCCCGAATTTCGGGGGAGACTTCGACGGTATAAGGGTAGCCGGCGTGGTCGGTGCCAAAGGTAAGGCCGGCACCCGAGCGTAAGGCAGCGATCATGTCGCCGGTCAGTTCAAAACGCATGAAGTGAACCGCGGAGGTTTTCTCATCGGTAGAGCGTTCGAGATCTTCGTTGGATATGGCGAAGGTTTTATCGTGTCCTGTGACCTGTAGCCAGACCAGGTGCTCGACACCGACCAGCTGGGCCAGGCGCTCCTTGCGCACTTCAACATCTGTGAATTCCAGCATGGCGGTGCATTTGAGGTTTGAGCCGTCCGGAATGAGCGGGTTGTAAGTGGAAAGTTCATCTTTAATCCCATCGGCCTCGAAGATTTTTTCGATGCGCAGCATTTCCTGGACCTGGTAATGAACAGTCAGCCGGTCTTCGAAATAGAGCGCCAGGTTCGAACCAACAGCCACACGCCGGTTTTTCTTGTGTTCCATTACGCGAGATCTGAAATCACCGCGTTTCTCAGAGTATTGCTCAAGGCTGAAGAGGTCTTCCCGGTTTAGTCTTTGCATGTTTCTAGATTCCGTATGCTTTGCGCAGCAGGGTCAGCGGATTGGTTTCAGCGTGCGCCAGGTCCAGTTGGTTGGAAATCTGGTCGGCTGCCATCGGGCAGTCAGATACCAGGTAATCCGGCTCCATTTTCTTCACCCGGTTAACCACCGGTCGCGCAATTTTCTGTGATTTCTCGTACGTCCCGGCACGGACGCCATAAGTGCCGTCATGTCCGGAACAGCGCTCGATCATTTCAACCTGGGTGTCCGGCACCAATGCCAGTACATCGCGTGTTTTAGGTCCAATTTTCTGTACCCGCTGGTGGCAGGGAACCTGCCACACGACTTTGCCGAGCGGTTGTTTGAAGTCGACTTTCAGCAGCCCGGCTTTGTGGCGATGGAACAGGTACTCAAACGGGTCATAGAAATGCTGTTTCACTTTTTGCACATCCGGGTCATCCGGGTACATCAGGGGTAGTTCCTGTTTGAACATCAGAACGCAGGAGGGTATGGCTGCAACCAGATCCCAGCCCTCATCGATTAACCCGACCAGTTGAGGGATGTTGACCTTACGGTACTTATCCACCGTTTCCAGGTCACCCTGTTCCAGCTTGGGCATGCCGCAACACTCTTCCTTGTCGGTCAGCCGGACAGGAATTTCATTGTGT
Organism: uncultured Wenzhouxiangellaceae bacterium; assembly: GCA_964443145.1. Lineage (GTDB taxonomy): Bacteria > Pseudomonadota > Gammaproteobacteria > Xanthomonadales > SZUA-36 > JAHEFT01. The sequence goes on from CAYUBS010000090.1 coordinate 2,746, forward strand.
TCAAATACCCGGATCAGGTCCTGGCCGATGTCGGGCGTGTTTACGTTGCAATAGCAGGTCGCGAACAGTGCCACCTTACCGTTGGTCGGGCCTGCCTTTTGTACCACTGCCTGCACGGGCGAGCGGCCCTTGTCGCGTTTTCGCAGGGTTTTCGAGTGGAACTCCGGCAGGTGGGCATCAGGATGCAGGTCCATGACCTTTTCCATCACCTTGCGAACGCCTTTGTTGCGATTGCTGGCATTGATCAGGCTGTTCATTACGGGCAGGCTGCCGACATTACCCTGAATCTTGGTGTTACTGATCAGTTTGTGGCTGAGTTTGCGCTCGCCCTTTTTGAACTGGACCGCCTTGGCCCGCAGCATGACGTGGGGGAAATCGAGGTTCCATTCGTGCGGCGGAACGTAGGGGCACTTGGTTTGGTAACAGAGATCGCACATGAAGCACTGATCGACCACCTTCCAGTAGTCTTCTTTTGCGACCCCGTCCACTTCGAAGGTGTCGGATTCATCGACCAGGTCGAATAGTGTGGGGTAGGCATCGCACAGTGAAACGCAACGCCGGCAACCATGGCAGATGTCAAAGATCCGCTCCATCTCTTCGAGGAGCTTTTCCTCGTTGTAGAACTCTGGATTGGTCCAGTCAAGTGCGTGGCGTGTTGGGGCCTCGAGACTGCCTTCCCGCATGGTAAACCTCCGGTGCCTGGTGGGTTGAGCTTAGTCCAGTTCGTCCAGTGCTTTCTGGAAGCGGTTGGCGTGAGAGCGTTCGGCCTTGGCCAGGGTCTCGAACCAGTCGGCAATTTCGTCAAAACCTTCGTCGCGTGCGGTGGCGGCCATGCCCGGGTACATGTCGGTGTACTCATGGGTTTCGCCGGCAATCGCTGCTTTCAGATTGTCTGAGGTCGGGCCGATCGGCAAGCCGGTAGCCGGATCACCGGATTCTTCGAGGTATTCCAGATGGCCATGAGCATGGCCGGTTTCACCTTCTGCGGTGGAACGGAAAACCGCGGACACATCGTTGTACCCTTCCACATCAGCGCGTTGTGCAAAATACAGGTAACGTCGGTTGGCCTGTGATTCACCGGCAAATGCGTCTTTCAGGTTCTGTTCGGTTTGGGTGCCTTTTAGTGCCATGGTATTACTGCCTCCATAGATTGGGGTAAGGGAATTGGTGCCCATTAAGAATAGGCCTCAAACCTTTATAGGTGAAATTGTATTTTCTGATAAGCTCAATAGCTTAATTGAATGATCAGAGTCAGTTGAAAGAAAGGGCCATTCGCTATGTCATCACTTACGCAAATCATTCGTCGCAATGTTCAGCTTCACGGTGAAAAAACAGCGACCCGCTTCTTTGGGCGAAGCCACAGCTGGCGCGAATTCCAGGAGCGTATCTCCAGGCTCGCTAGTGGTCTGAAAGGGCTTGGGGTGGAAGAGGGCGACCGGGTTGCCATACTTGCGCTGAACAGCGACCGTTATTATGAATTCTATTTTGCGGCCTCCTGGGCGGGGGCTGTTTTCGTGCCGGTTAACACCCGCCTGGCGCCGGCTGAATTCGTCCACTGGTTGAACGACTCAGGCAGCAAGGTCGTGTTTGCCGGCGACGAATTTGTTCCGGCACTGACGGAGATTAAAGATCAGCTGGATACCGTGCAGCATCGAGTCTACCTGGGCGAGTCTGAAACGCCTGATGACTATATTTCCTTCGAAGACCTGGTGGCCGGTAATCAGCCGGTTGAGCCATCGGCCCGCAGTGGAGATGACCTGGCCGGCTTGTTCTACACGGGAGGCACGACCGGTAAGTCCAAAGGCGTGATGCTGAGCCACCGGAACCTGACCTACAACGTTCTTCAGGCTTTGCCGAGCTTGAGGGTTACAGAGAATGACTCTTTTCTTCACGCCGCGCCGATGTTCCACATTGCGGACGGGTTTTTAGGCTTCATCGCCGCAACCCTGGGTTGCACCAACGTGATAGTCCCGGGCTTTGAACCCACCCTGGTTCTGAAAACCCTTCAGGACGAGCAGATCAGCACCTCATTGCTGGTGCCAACCATGATCAATATGCTGGTCAATTCTCCCGAATTGCCCGAATACGATCTGTCAAAGCTGAAAAAACTCCTTTATGGGGCTTCCCCCATGCCGGAAGTAGTGATTATGAAGGCAATGGAAGTGATACCTCATGTCGATTTCTACCAGGCCTACGGGCAGACCGAGGCCTCGCCTGTCATTACGATCATGGGGCCGGAGTACCATACGACCATCGGCCCGCTGGCGGGCAAAATTAACGGGGCAGGGCGTGCTATCACCGGGGTGGATCTGCAGATCGTTGACGAAAGTGACCAGCCTGTGGCGGTTGGAGAGGTCGGTGAGGTGTGCATTCGTGGTGAAAACGTGATGTTGGGCTACTGGAACCTGCCGGATGTGACTACCGAAACGCTGCGCAATGGCTGGTTGCACACCGGCGATGGCGGGCGCCTGGACCAGGATGGCATGCTGTTTATCGTCGACCGGGTCAAAGACATGATCATCAGCGGCGGTGAAAATGTGTATTCTTCGGAACCTGAGCAGGCGGTATATCAACACCTGGCGGTGGCCGAGTGTGCGATCATCGGTATCCCCCATGATTCCTGGGGTGAACAGGTCCACGCGGTCGTGGTGCTCAAAGCGGGTCATTCACTGACCGAACAGGAACTGATCGATCATTGCAAATCCCTGATCGCCGGGTTCAAGTGTCCGCGCAGCGTGACGTTCCGGGATGAACCCCTGCCGCTCAGCGGCGCAGGCAAGATCCTGAAGAAGGACCTGCGCGCACCATTCTGGGAAGGGCGGGGACGTAATGTCAGTTGAGCCGGCACTGCCGCTCTAACCGGAGAAGAACACCATGGGGCCACTCAAAGGCTTAAAAATAATCGAAGTTTCGGGTATTGGCCCGGGTCCTTTCTGCGGCATGTTGCTGGCGGATCTCGGCGCTGACCTGGTCTGCGTGGACCGGCCAGGACGGCCTTTGCTCGATCCGGAAACTGACTGCATGCGCCGGGGAAAACGCTCCATTATTCTTGATTTAAAATCTCCGCAGGACACTGAAATCCTGTTGGCCATGGTTGAAAAGGCGGATGTACTGTTTGAAGGGTTCCGCCCGGGCGTGATGGAGAAACTCGGCCTGGGTCCGGACGAATGTATGGCGCGCAATCCGCGCCTGGTTTATGGGCGTATGACTGGCTGGGGGCAGTTCGGGCCGCTGGCGCAGACTGCCGGGCATGACATTAACTACATTTCACTTTGTGGCGCATTGCATGCAATCGGACCAAAGGACGGGAAACCGGTTCCTCCACTGAGCCTGGTCGGAGATTTTGGCGGCGGTGCCTTGTTTCTTGCACTGGGTCTGGTCAGTGCCATCCTGGAGACTCGGGAATCAGGGCAAGGCCAGGTAATCGATGCAGCGATGAGTGACGGGTCGGCCCTGATCACATCGATTTTTCATTCACTCAAGGCCCAGGGGCAGTGGCGCACCGAGCGGGGTAGCAACCTGTTGGATGGCGGTGCTCCCTTTTACCAGGCCTATGAAACCGGCGATGGGAAATACATCTCAATAGG
>CAYUBS010000090.1:6432-12546 GCA_964443145.1 uncultured Wenzhouxiangellaceae bacterium
ACCCTGGTCGACAGCAGCCGAACCATCAGTGAAAGCATTGATTATGCACTGGAGCAGGTAGGGGCGGGCACCCACGGCCGTGTTCCGGCGGAAGAGGTCATTGGGCTGCCCCTGCTCGATATATTTCGTGACAGCTACGGCATGAGCGATCAGGTGGCGGAGAGCGCAATCGCGCATTACCGTGAGCACTACGATAGCCTGCAGCAGGCCGGGACCGTCATTTACGAGGATGTGGATGAAGTATTATCAACGCTGAAGGCGGGCGGGTTGAGTCTGTATATTGCCACGGTCAAGCCCACAGGGATTGCGGAAAAGGTGCTCTCTGATTTGCGCCTCGTGCAGCACTTTAATGGCGTAGCTGGCGCATCCATGGGTCCTGAACGCCGTGACAAAAGCAGTATCATTGCCCATGCACTGCAAAAATTTGGCCTGGACCCGCTACACTCGCTGATGATCGGTGACCGCGATCAGGACATCATGGGTGCGCGGGACAACGGCATGTCGGCCATTGCAGTCACGTATGGATTTGGAACAGAAGCCGAACTTCGCTCCGCACGGCCACGACAGATGGTGGATCGTTCAAAAGAGATTGTTCCACTTGTGCTGAACCCATCTGTGGCAGAGTAGTCGAACAGGCAGAATTCCCCAGGAAAGGTACCCCATGTTGGCCCGCTATTTATCATTAGCTGTGTTTCTCTTGCTGGTCGTTACGGCCTCCTTTATCGGTTCTGGATTTGAGGCCGGAGAGTGGTACCACTTCTCTCTGAAACAGCCCTCGTGGGCGCCGCCGTACTGGTTAATTGGCCCGCTGTGGGCCGTCGTTTACGTGATGATGGCGCTGGCGGCCTGGATTGTCTGGCTAACCGGGCATTATTCGCGCATCGGCGCGCTGCTTTGGTGGGGATTGATCCTGGTGCTGAATCCAGGCTGGTCAGCTCTGTTTTTCGGTTTGCACAGGCCAGGTTGGGCCCTGCCGGTGCTGGGCCTTGCTATTGGCATTGCCGTATTCTGCATCCGTGTCTTTGGCAGGCTTTCCAGACAGGCGGCATTGTTGATGACGCCTTACCTGCTATGGGTCATCTTCCTTGCTCTGTATAACCTGTCTGTCTGGACGCTTAACGGCGGTTTTCTGGAGCGTTTCCTGGGCTAACGGCAAACCCGTTACTGCTCAGGGTTGTCCATGTAGAAAACGTTCAGCTTGTTGCCATCCAGGTCACGAAAATAACCCGCGTAGAACTGGTCGCCACGGGGGCCTGCAGGTCCTTCATCGGAGGCGCCTAACTCGATCGCCTTGTCATAGACTTTGTGCACCAGGTCTTTTGAACCTACTGCCAGCGCGACCATCGTGCCATTTCCAGGAGTGGCCGGATTTCCGTCAAAAGGTCTTGTCACGGAGATGCCAGGCTGATCGGGTGAGACGGCCCAGGCCACAAATATGCCTTCCACTTCCATGAACCGGCCAGCACCCATCACGGCCAGCAGCTCGTCGTAAAATGCTACTGCGCGATCAAGATCATTGGTGCCCAGAGTTACGTATCCAATCATTTCGGCTCTCCTGAATCAGACAAACGGTGAAACGCCAAACAGCCACGGATGTGCTACGGCGATGACGATATAAACAACAAAACCGGCGGCAATGGCGATCATGTCCTTCTTAACAGGCATTGGCTCCGGTTTTACCCAGGCGCCATCCCGCCGGTTGAGAAGGAAGATCTCGACTATGGCCCACAGGGCCAGGCCACCAAACAATACGATAGAGCGTGCCTCGCCATTCGCCAGCAAGTGGGCTATACCCCAACAGGCTACTGCAGTTAGTTGTGGATGGCGCACGAATCGTTTGATGTTATTCGCGCCATGAGAGGCGCTAAAAAGTATGAAAGCAATCAACACCAACAAAGATGCAGCGTGGCGCCCCCAGACGGGTGGCAGGTACAGGTTTTCGGGGATCGTGGCCCTCCAGCCGGAGATAACCAGGAAAAGCGACAGGACCATTAACAGGGCGAAAATGCCCTTGTAAGGCTTTTCACCGACTTTAGCGATCAGGTTCCTGCGGAAATCGACTGCGATGGCGGGAACGAAATGCATGATGCTCCAAAGAACTACACCCAGAGAGAGTTTTATCATGACGTTTTCCTGTTGATCCCGGTTGGCGTATTTAGTGTAGTTGCAAATAGTGGCAATGAATAATTTATTTTGGATTTTGGGCATTGAATCGGAGGATTTTGACAGGATTTTCTCAATATCCTATGCTTAAGGAATCACGACTCATGAGGTTTGGTTCCTATGCGTTACCGTTACACAACTCTTTCGGCATTGTTCCTGTTAGTTTTAGTTGCGAGCCCGGCCTGGTCGGAGGTGAAGGTGCAGGCCATGAACGGTGGCATAACGGTACAAATTCATAGCGTCACTCCGGTCCGTGACCGCAACCACCAGGAACCTCAACCCGTTCACTCGCTGACCTCAGAACTCGAGCGGGCCGGCAAGAGCAAGACCGAAGCCATCATGCCTGAACTCCAGATGCCTTTGCGGCTCGGCGTGTCCAACACCAACCTGGGCTTCATGGCGATTTCCAATTTTGTTGACCAGGATCCCCTGAAGCCCGGTGGCCTGCTGGACTGGAACTGCGGAATGCGAACCTACGATACGGATGGGTTCGACCACAACGGCACCGACTTCATCTCCGCTCCATATCCATGGCTTACCATGGCCAATGATGGACTGGTCGTCGTTGCGGCGCAGGATGGAGAGATTATTGAAAGGCATGATGGCGAACCAGACCAGCAGTGCTTTTTCGATCCAAGTTCCGACGCCAACCAGGTGGTTCTCAAACACGATGATGCTTCGATCACGATTTACGCCCACATGAAAACGGGTTCGGTCACGCCTCGCAAAGTGGGTGACCGGGTGGAGCAGGGCGATTACCTGGGCGTGGTCGGTAGCTCGGGGTTATCAACCGGGCCGCACCTCCACCTCGGCGTTCAGGATACGTCCGATAACCTCTATGATCCCTATGCAGGCGCCTGCAACACGCTAAACGACGACAGCCTGTGGGCTGACCAGGAATCCTATTTGGAAAAGGACATTATTGCGGTCAGTACGCATTCCGCTTTTCCGGAACACCGGCCCTGTCCGCAACAGGAAGTGCCCCATTTCAGAGATATATTTGCACCTGAAGATGTAATTTTTACCTCGGTATCGGTCAGGGATTTCGAAGGAACCGACGAAATTGAAGTCGTCATGCGCGGCCCCTCAGACCAGGTGATCTTCGAGACCACATTTACCTATGAGGCGGCAGACTATTGGCCGGTCTTTCAGACGTCCTGGGGGCTGCCATTTGGCGGTCCCCGGCCTGAAGGGAAATACACCTGGAGCGGCACATTCGGCGGTCAGACCCTGGTGCATGAGTTTTACGTGGGCAGCGGCCCCGAACCGGCACCGGCGGCCACCGCTGCCAACAATGCGTTCACCGGGCTGTGGTACGACCCGGCGCTGGATGGGGAAGGATTCAACATCGTCACCACGGCAGGTGGAACGATTGTCTATTTCTATGGCAGCGACAATCGGGGTAACCGGGTGTGGCTGATATCCAGCCTGATTCCCGGTGTGATCGAAGCCGGCAAGGCCATCGAAGTTTTGATGTTTGAATCAACCGGGGGTGTTTTTCCCACGCCGGTGATGAGTTCCCGGGGGTTGGCCGCCTGGGGGACGCTGGTGCTGCAATTCAGTGGTTGTGAGGCCGGTCAGTCGACACTCAGCGGGGTTGACGGCTCCAAGGTGTCACAGCTTACCAAGCTGGCTGGTGTCAGCGGCGCTTCCTGCGTTGGCGGTGACCCGCAAGTGGATGCAGACTGGGCGGGACTCTGGTACGACCCCACCAAGGATGGCGAGGGCTATAACCTGATCGTCGCTCCGGTCGGGCGCATTCTGTATTTCTATGGCTTCAAGAAAAACGGCCTGCGGCTCTGGCTGATCAGTGAACTCATCTCCGATTCACTGACGCCCGGCAAAACGGTCGAAGTGGCGATGTTCGAGGCGACCGAGGGTAGCTTTGATGCGCCTGTACCCAGCGGCGATGCGCTGGTCGCCTGGGGAACCGCAAGAATTACGGTCCTCGACTGCGGCGCGGTTACGATTGTCGTCACCGGAACGGATGGCAGCAAGACCAGCAACACGGTCCGCCTGGCTGGAATAATCGGTTCATCCTGCGGTGGTACCTGACAGGGCAGCGGACCCGGCTATTTTTCGTTCTTGAAGATCTGGCCATCCTTCATGACAAAGGAGATGTCGCTCAGCAGTGCGATGTCGTCGAGCGGGTCACCCTGTACGGCGACTATATCCGCCAGCTTGCCTGCGGTGATGCTGCCCAGTTCATTTTCCATTCCTAATAATTGGGATGTTGTAACCGTGGCGGCCTGGATCGCTTCCATTTCAGGCATGCCGCTTTCGACCATGTAAACAAATTCCAGTGCATTTTCCCCGTGCGGTGACACGCCGGAGTCAGTACCGAATGCAATGGTAACGCCGTGGCCATATGCTTTTGCGAAAGTCGCCTGGATCTGCGGACCAACCGCGGCCGCCTTGGGCCTGACAACCTCAGGAAAATAGCCATCCTCTTCAGCTTTGGCGGCGACGAAGCGGCCGGCTGAAATGGTGGGTACATAATAAGTGCCCTTATCCTTCATCAGGTCCATGACTTCCTCGTCCATGAAAGTCCCGTGCTCGATTGAAGTGACACCTGCCAATACCGCCCGCTTCATACCTTCGGTACCGTGTGAATGTGCAGCAACGTGCATGCCGTAATCATTGGCGGTCTGCACCACAGCTTCGAGTTCTTCCAGCGTGAACTGTGGGTTCTGGCCATTCTTGGCAAGGCTCAATACGCCACCAGTGGCTGTAAGCTTGATCATGTCAGCACCATCTTTGTAGCGTTGCCTGACGGCCGCCCGTGCATCATCTGCGCTGTTGACCACTCCCTCTTTTGGGCCGGGGTCGCCCATCATGTCCTGCCTGAACCCATTGGTGGGGTCGCCATGGCCGCCGGTGGTCGCCAGGGTTTTGGCTGCCGTAACGATCCGGGGGCCGGAGGCAATCCCCTTGTTGATGGCATTTCTCAGCGCGACGGTCACGTTGTAGGAATCACCCAGATTACGAACTGTCGTGAAGCCTGCATGTAGCGTGATATTTGCGTAGTGGGCCGCCAGCAGGGCAGTGTCTGCCTCATTGTTCTGAAAGCGCTTGATGTAGCCATCGCGCGAAAGCTGGCTACTAAGGTGGACGTGAGCGTCCATCAGGCCCGGCAGGCACGTTCCCAGTGAGACCCGCTCTGCTGCTTCAGGGGCGTCAACCGATTTACCCACCTCTAAAATCCGGTTGCCCTCGACAAGAATTTGCTGGTTTTCAAGGACCCTGCCTTTTTCGACATCAACCAGCCTCTCGCACTCCAGGACCGTGCTGCCTGCAAAGCTAAGGGAACAAAATGGCAGCAGGAGAAATCCGGCGAGAATTCGATTCATGTGTAACTCCGTGAGTTTCAATTCGAAGATAAAAGACGTCTAGGTAACCAGTAACTGGCCAAGCCGGCCCGTCAGAATGGCCAGGTAGTTGCCGAGTGCGTAACCGATCATCGCCATCAGGATTGAGGCAGGGACCAGCGATTCACGGTGGTGAGCCGCCACGATGGGCGCGGATGCGGCACCGCCAATATTTGCTGCAGACGCGATTGCCAGCGTATGTACATCCACACGGAACAGCCAGGCGCCGGCGAGGATGAAAATACCGTGAATGAAAATCCAGACGTAGGCCATCATCACGAAGGCACCCATGGTTTCGAAACTGGCATTGCTGAGGTCCATGGTGGCGCCGATGCGCGCCACGTAGACATAGATAATGGCCATCGCGATGGGATGGGCTGCCGGTAATTTCCGGATCGGGGTTGCTGAAGCGATCAGGGCCAGCGTGGTGACCAGCAGGATCAGCCAGGTGCTGGCACTGATCACCGTGGCGCCGCCAACGACGACCGGCGGCAAGACCTCCGAGAGTTCGAGGGAAATCCAGGTAAAGCTCAGTGCGACCAGCGCCAGGTAAAGCAGCTGGATCATTTTCGGCGCCTGTTCT
>CAYUBS010000091.1:0-12387 GCA_964443145.1 uncultured Wenzhouxiangellaceae bacterium
TGGGTAAGGTTGACCGGCGTAGCCTTGTCGGTTTGGGCTGTGTATTGAATGACGAATGAATTGTCATGGCTTAGTGTGTAACGAACCTGTACACGAAGCGTACCCGGATAGCCCTCTTCGCCATCTTCACTCTCATAGCTGAGAAGCAAGCACGGGCCATCTTCGGCATCTACCGTCTCAGCATCCCAGACCATTTTGTCGAAGCCCCGCTCACCGCCATGCAAATGGTTAGGAGAACTGTTGCAAGCCAACGAATACACCTGGCCATTGAGTTCGAAGCGTCCGTCGGCAATCCGGTTTCCATAACGTCCGATCAGCGCACCCAGATAGGCCGAACCGGACTGGTATTTTTCAAGCGAGTCATAGCCGAGCACGATGCCCTCGAACACACCGTCCCTGTCAGGGGCGGTCAGGCCGGTCATGATGCCGCCATAGTTGGTGATTTGTGCGGTCATTCCGTGTCGGTTTGTCAGCGTAAAAAGCAGAACCGTCTGGCCACCAACTGTCGTGCCAAAACTTTGCTGCTCTATTGATTTGAAATTTTTCCTGACCTTAGCCACGTCTTACTCAGTCACCATTGCCACACGGATGGCGTCCAGCCGAAGCTGCGCATTATTGAGGTGATGCCCCAGGCGTTCAGTCGTTTCCCGTACGAACCGGATTTCTTCCTCACGGATGTTCGGATTGACTGCTGCCAGTGCCTGGATACGCTCCAGTTCAACTTGCTGCCCGACCCGCATATTTTCAATGGCTGCATTCAAAATTGCACCTTTTTGTGTTTCAGCCCGTTGTTCAGCGTGCTCCAGCATGACGGTGATCCGTGGGCGGGTTTGGCGCACCAGTTCACGGGCATTGTGCAATGATGCCCGCTCGGCGAGCCGGTTGATCAACGCGCTGGTTAATATACCGGACAGGTCCGTATTCCTGTGATCGACGACCAGGCGAACCGTGGTCAACGGCAGAAAACGATGTAACTGCAAATCACCCGGTGCGATTGCAGAAAGGGTGAATATGGCTTCCAGCAGTATCGTACCCGGCTTTAAGGGCGGCAATTTCAGGGTACAAAAGGCCGTATTTCCGTATTCGCCGTTCAGAATCAGGTCCATTGCTCCGCCAACCAGCGGGTGCTCCCAACTCAGGTACTGAAAATCTTCCCTGTGCAGGGCAAGATCACGCTGGTAAGTAGCCGTCATCCCGTCTTCGGGAAGACCCGGCAAGCTGTGCTCCAGCATATGGTCAGCAGGCCGCAGCACCAGGCTGTTGCTGGAGTGGTTTTCCTGATCAATGCCGAAGTGCTCAAATACCTGGTCCATGTAATCTGACAGCACCTTGCGTCGCTCACCCTCGACCAGCTGATCAATGATTTCATCTGCACGCTGGCTATTGAAGGAGTTCAGTTCCAGCAAACGGTCGCGGCCCTGCTGCAGGGAAAGCAATGTTTCTTCGGCCTTCCCGCGAGTGTTTTGTATCAATTGAGAAATCACCTGGTCGTTTCCCGCATCTCTCAGACAATGCAGGAGCTCGGACTCGAACTGCTCGAACAGCACCTGGCCGGCTGGAAAAGTGGTCTCAATGGCACCCAGGCCCAGGTGATACCAATCCAGCAACACCGATTGGGCGCTGTTCGCATAGACAGGTGCGTGGACCTGCACGATGTCGCGCTGGCCGATCCGGTCCAGTCGGCCAATCCTCTGCTCCAGCAGATCAGGATGAAGCGGGAGATCGAACAACACCAGGTGGTGGGCAAACTGGAAATTCCGGCCTTCACTGCCAATTTCCGAGCAGACCAGCACCTGCGCACCCTTCTCTTCATCCGAAAAATAGGCCGCCGCACGGTCCCGGGCTACCAGTGACAACCCTTCGTGAAACACGGCTGAAAGCACACCCGCTCGCACCCGTAAATGTTCTTCGAGCTCCACTGCGGTTTCTGCCCGGGCGCAGATCACCAGCACTTTCTCCCCCCGATGTTCTGCCAGGAAATCAGCCAGCCAACTCACTCGGGGATCTTCGGCCAGCCATGACTCACCCAAAAGGACTTCCGGCGTCAGCAACTCTGCGAGCTCTGCTTGTTCGATGTTTTGCAGGTACTGCTCAGGCACCGGTAACGGATAAGACATTAATTTGCGTTCAGGAAACCCGCCAACCGATGCGCGGGTATTGCGAAACAGAACCCTGCCGGTGCCATGGCGATCCAGCAGATCACGGATGACTGCATTCAACGCCCCTGCAAATTCCTCACCGGGGGCAACTTCCAGTAATTCCAACAGTGGTTTTAACGTGGCTTCGTTGAGATAGCCGCGTAACTCTTCACGCAGGCTTTCGCTTTGAGCCAGGCGTTCGTGCGCGTCGTCCGCCAGCAGCTCCTGGACCAGGTGATTTACCGGTTGGTGTTTTTTTTCTTCATCGATAAAGGTCTGCAAGTCGAAGTAGCGGTCCGGGTCCAGCAGGCGCAGTCGGGCAAAGTGGCTTGCAATGCCCAGTTGTTCCGGCGTCGCCGTCAACAACAGAAGTCCGCGGGCTTGCCCGGCCAGGGCTTCGATACAACGGTATTGTGCACTGGCCTGTTGTTCATTCCATTGCAGATGATGCGCCTCATCTACCACCAGCATATCCCAGTCAGCTGCCAGCGCCTGTGCGTGGCGGTCGGGGTTGTTGCAAAGGTAAGAAAGCGTGCACAGCACCAGCTGGCTGTCTTCAAACGGATTGTCGTCCTCTCGTTCTTCATCGCCTTGTTCATCGCGCTCTTCATCGACCTGGGCATCGTCCCCGTCAGCCTGATCGACAATCGTGAACCGCAGGTTAAAACGACGCAGCATCTCCACCAACCACTGGTGCAACAGGCTATCCGGGACTACGATCAGTACCCTCTGGCTGGCGCCACTGATCAACTGCTGATGAAGTATCAATCCGGCTTCGATGGTTTTTCCAAGGCCGACTTCATCAGCCAGCAAAACTCTGGGGGCATGGCGGGCAGCCACTTTGGCGGCGATGTATAGCTGGTGGGGCAATAACTGAACCCGCGAACCCAGCAGCCCGAGCACCGGAGATTGCTGGTGGCTCCGGCTGTGCTCGAGTGTTTCACAGCGCAGTTCGAAAACTCGGTTTTTATCGATCTGACCGGCGAATAAACGGTCTTGTGGTTTGCTGAACTGGACACTGCTATTGAGGTCTTTTTCAGGCACAACGAGCGTTTGCTCCGACTCGTCCAGACCGCCATAAATCAGACAGCCATTGGCCTCCATGACCTCATCAATCATCAGACAGCGGCCATCTTCCGTACTTACCTGCTCGCCCACCTGGTAGTGCACCCGGCTCAGCGGGGCATTGTCCGTGGCATAGACACGATGCTCCCCGGCGGCGGGGAAGCTCACCTCTACCCTGCGATTTGCGGTAGCGACAACGACACCCAGCCCTAACTCGGACTCGGTATTACTGACCCAACGCTGGCCGGGCAGAAAGGATATTGCACTCACGGCTTCACCACCTTAGAAGTGCTTTTACTCCGAACCCATAAACCGGTCGGCCAGGCTGGTATAGCCAGGCTTTGCGGCAGGCTTACGGGCCGGCGGACTACGCCGCTTTTTGGCCTGGGCTGGCGTGTTCTGTTTATTGCCGTTGCTACCGCCATTTGCATTATTAGCAGACCTTGTGTTGCGGCCGCTGTTCGCGTTTCTAGCGGACCGGCCGTTGCGGGAATTGTTGGAATTATTGGGTCGACGGTTGTCTTGATGCCCACGCCGCGCCCTGCTCTCGGGTTCGGCCGGAGCCCGACCGCTTGATTCATACCCCTCCGGGACCTTTTTGGGTATTTCCTGCTTGATCAAACGTTCGATATCCCGCAGCAGTTTCAGCTCGTCGGGAGAGACCAATGAAACCGCCGTACCCTCGTTGCCGGCACGTCCGGTACGGCCGATGCGATGGACATAGTCTTCCGGTACGTTGGGCAGTTCAAAATTGACCACGTGCGGCAGCTGGTCGATATCAAGCCCACGTGCAGCAATATCTGTAGCAACCAAAATCCGAACTGATCCTTTCTTGAAGTCTGCCAGTGCACGGGTTCGCGCTGCCTGGCTCTTATTGCCGTGTATGGGGGTGGCACTCAGGCCATCCATCACCAATTGCTTGGCCAGGCGGTTGGCGCCGTGCTTGGTGCGGGTAAAAACCAATACCTGCTGCCAGTTGCCTGCGCCGATCATGTGGCTGAGCAACTCGCGCTTGCGACCCTTGTCGACCGGGTGCACCAACTGCTCGATCAATTCGATCGGAGCGTTGCGCCGCGCCACCTCAACCAATTCAGGGTGATTCAGAAATTGATGTGATAACTTTTTGATTTCACTTGAGAATGTAGCTGAGAACAACAGGTTCTGCCGGTGGCTCTTGGTCGGCAACAGCGCCAGTATCTTCTTGATGTCATGGATGAAACCCATGTCCAGCATGCGGTCGGCTTCATCCAGCACCAGGATTTCAACCTTCGACAGGTCAACCGTTCTCTGGCGTGCATGATCCAGCAGCCGCCCCGGAGTTGCCACCAGGATGTCTACGCCGCGGCGCAGTTTGTCTTTCTGGGGGTTGATCTTGACGCCACCAAAAATGACAGCGCTGTTAAGCGGAAGGTGGCGCCCGTAGGTCAGAACACTTTGTTCAACCTGCGCCGCCAGTTCACGGGTCGGTGTCAGCACCAATGCGCGAACGGCTCGAGAATTTTTATCCACTGCCCGGGAATTCAACTGCTGTAGTAATGGCAGGGTAAACCCGGCCGTTTTACCAGTGCCCGTCTGGGCTGCGGCCATGATATCCCGGCCCTCCAGAATCAGCGGTATCGCCTTGGACTGGATGGGGGTAGGTTCGTTGTAACCCTGCTCGCTAATCGCACGCAGAAGTTCGGCCGAAAGGCCGAGAGAGTCAAAAGACATTAGGAAATGTACTCCGATCCTGCTCTTTCTCCACGATTATTTCGCGTGGGAATCGGTCCGAGCGGGATGTATAAAAGGAATTGCAGGCCAACCGATGTGGCCAGGATGGCGCGATTCTAACAGAAAACGCGCCAACCGGGCTTTTTATTTACTGGGTGGGAATCCCTGATAGCTGCTCGCACAACTCCACGTTGTCCAGACCAACACGCTGAATGGGGATGACTCCCTGCCGGTCGACCGACGGAATGTCAAAGGTCACGCTTCCCGAAAGGCAATCTGTAAACTCAACCACCATCGTTCCATCTTCCCTGGAAGCCGGTGCCGGGTCGCCCGAATCAAAAATGCCCCCCTCTGTGCTGTAGATGGTGAGTTCAGCACGGTTGCCCGTGAAGCTCCCCTGGGCCGTCATCCAGCGTTGCCCCGGCCCACCCAACATTGCATTTACTGAGTCGTCGGGACGTTCCGTATCAAAGGTAAACCAGGCCACAGACATGACTTCCATTTCGGGATAAACCACAATATAAAACCCCTGCCCGTCGGTATCGATGTCGTACCAGGCGTCATTCATCCCCGCTGAAATCTCAAACCTGCTCTCCACCCCATCCTCGGTAATGTCTGTCTTGACCAGGTACTCTTCTGTGACTGGGGTCGGGTTTCCCGGATAGTTAATCAATGGCAGATCACTAAAACTGGAACCGGCATCCCAGACTGGCAGTGCGGCAATGGCATCGACTACTTCCATACCCTTTGTTACCTGCCCAAAAACCGTAAAACCACCGTTCTGATCGTCCAGGTTTTCCGAATTGTCAGCCAAATTGATAAACCACTGACTGGTTGCGCTGTCTGGGTCACCACCTAATTTGGCCATTGCGATGGTACCGCGCAGGTTTGAAATTCCCGGCTCATTGACCACGGGGGAATCGATCGGAACCGGCTCCACTGCACCGTCAATGTAAGCGAACCCCCCGCCCTGGATGACGAATCCCGGCACGCTCCTGTGAATAAACGTGTCTACGTAGTCACCATCACTAACGTAATTCAGAAAATTGGCGACCGTTTGTGGAGTCTCCTCTTCAAACAAGTCAATTTCCACTTCGCCCAATGGAGTCTGCAAGGTAACGCTGCTGGCCAATACAGGCGCAGAAAAAAAGCATGCAACGATAAGGCAGGCTGTCGCACCCGCCAGGCGGGTCATCAATCGGGTCATCAGCACAGAAATTTTGCTCCAGAATTACTTTTACAGGTGGTCAGGTTTTTTCAGGAGCGAATTGTGCAGGTTTGTAGCCGCAGGTTCAAGGGGTGCGAACCCGGGACAAATTACACCAGGTCGATGGCTAATTGTTTCAGATCCCTTAGATTTACCGTCCGCAACGCGGCTGCATGTGTGGCCTGCAAAACCACACGCGGCGCCACTCCGGCTTCCATTGCCTCCCGCCATCGGGCGGCACACAGACACCACTGGTCCCCGGGTTTCAGCCCGGAAAACCCAAATTCCGGATTTGGGGTGCTCAGATCGTTGCCCCTGGAAGCCGAATAATCAAGGAAATCTGCCGTGACACGGACGCAGACTACGTGCTGCCCGAGGTCGTCACGGCTGGTATTACAGCAACCGTCACGAAAAAACCCGGTCAGCGGGTCGTCAGAACAGGGAACCAGGGGTTCTCCCAACACGTTTAGTTTAGCTTCCATAGTTATATCCTAGTACATCTGCAGGATAACGCAGCCCGGATCGACCATGACACTCAGCCCCGAACACTTGCCCCAACGTCAGCTGCGATACTGCGGGACGCCAGGAAAAAGTGTGCGATTGACCAGGTTTTGGCCACCAGCGCCGTGCCGATGATCGCATAACGCAAGCCGCCGGCATCACCGTAGTCGGCGCGCAACAAATCAGACAGGGAGCCGACGATTAGCGGACCCAGGCCCAGCCCGATCAGGTTCACGATAAAAAACAGGGCAGCCGACGCGACCGCCCGCTGACGCAGGCCCACCAGTGAATGCGTCACCGCGAGACACGGCCCGAGCCACATTGCGCCCAGCACCACGTAAGGAACATAGCTGAGGAACATGCTCCCCGGTGTCAGCGCGGAAAAAGCAAACACCGTCAGCGGTAGCGTCACCAGCAAGGCAATCGCCGGTGTCAGCACGTACCATTTCTCACCGCGTCGGGCCAGCCTGTCGGCGATCCAACCGGAGGATACGACACCGACAACGCCGCCGATTCCCATGATCAGGGCAAGTCGCCAGCCCACATCGCCAATGGCCATATCGTAGGACCTGATGATGAAAGAAGGAACGAAATTGCCGACACCGTAGCCAGCCAGTGACTGCAGGCTGGCCGCCATGGCGATGTGCCTGAAAGAGCGTTTGGACCAGAGCAGTCGCACAGTGTCACGAAATGAGGGCCGGACCGAATCCTCGTCATCTATTGTGTGTTCGAGGTTTCCACTTTCAATGCGCTCCGCCATTCCCCGCGGAGGCTCCTTGACGGTGATCGCCACCAGCACAGCCACAAATATTCCCGGCAAGCCAACCACGATAAATGTCGTCCGCCAACCCAGGCTTTCTGCCACCCAGCCACCGAATCCATAGGCGAAAAGGTATCCGATATAAACGCCCATCGAGAAAATCGACAGCGCCAGCGCCCTTCGCCGGAGCGGGAAAATATCCGAGATCATCGAATGCGAGGGCGGACTGCCGCCCGCCTCGCCGACCCCAACGCCGATGCGCAGGATCAACAAATGTATAAAATTCTGTGCCGCGCCGGACAGCGCGGTCATGATGCTCCAGAAAGCAAGCGCGGTGGCCACGACCCGCTTTCGCCCGACACTTTCAGAAAGGTGAGCAATGGGCAGGCCGAGTACCGAGTAAAAAACCGCGAACACGAAGCCTGACAACAGGCCCAGCTGCCAATCCATCAACCCCAGGTCGGCACGAATCTGCTCTTGCAGAATCACGACAACCTGGCGATCGACGAAATTAAAGGCATAGACGAGTGTCAGCATAGCCAACACATACCACCGGTATGCGGGCTGCTGGTACCTCGCCGTATTGTCGGGCTTCAAACTAACCGTAGTTCGATGCTACGAAATCCCAGTTGACCAGTGACCAGATCTCTCCCAGGTATTTCGGACGGGCATTACGGTAATCGACGTAGTAAGCATGCTCCCACACGTCAATTGTCAACAAAGGTGTCTTGCCGTTGCACATGGGATTCGCGGCATTTGAGGTGTTGACGATTTCGACTGAGCCATCATCGTTTTTGACCAGCCAGGTCCAGCCAGAACCAAAATTGCCAATGCCTGACTTGATGAAGGCGGCTTTAAATTCATCAAAAGACCCGAACGCCTGGTTTATCGCTTCTGCCAGCGCGCCTTCAGGTGCACCACCGCCCGCAGGGCTCAGACCATTCCAATAAAATGTGTGATTCCACACTTGAGCGGCGTTGTTGAAAATTCCGCCATCGGATTTCAGCACGATTTCTTCCAATGAAGAATTTTCAAATTCCGTGCCAGCAACAAGGTTGTTCAGGTTGGTGACATAAGCCTGGTGATGCTTACCATAGTGGTAGCCAATAGTCTCCGCAGAAATCACGGGCTCAAGTGCATCCGCAGCATAAGGCAGGGCGGGAAGTTCATGGGTCATCGATACGCTCCTTTATTCGGTGGTGATAAGTATGGGTTACCAAGCAGGTAGATTGGGACTCGAACCCAGCCTCTAAAGTGCAGACGCCAAATTTTATCCAGAAAACTTTCCTTAATTTTAGACCATCTGACGAATATTAAATTGTGTACATGTTTTGTACAGTATTATATGCTATTATCCAGTCTATAGACAATGTTTGTACAGCTTTAGGAATGCACTATATGAAACAGCCGCAACAAAAGCCTGATTGGTTCGTTGACACATCGCAGGCCACGATCAACATTGAGATCACCTATTTCATCGGCGAGTCCATCCTGGAAGACCGGGTAGAGGACGCATTAGATTACAAAGCCATTACCAAACAGGTGATCCAGCACGTAGAAGAAGGCCGCTTTCTTCTATTGGAAAAACTGGTTGCCGATGTAGTTGGCATATGCAGCCAGCCCCCGAGCGTTTAAATTCGCGCGCGTGGCGATCGACAAACCCCATGCCCTGCGCTTCGCAGACTCGGTATCTCTGGCGCTTGAATATCATGCCAGGCAAGACAAATCATTAACACTTCTGGAGAAAGCATCATGAGCGCAAACCCCATTTACCTGACTAAGGCTCCTGCTTTAGCAGAATTCGAACTCAGCAAAGAAGCCATCCTCGTTCGCAACACGCTCATCGAGCGCGGCCTGGAAACACCGATGATCGACACCGGCTTGAGCGCTGAGGAGAAATACCAGAGGATCCAGTTCCTGATGTCCGAAGTCATTGAAACACTGGGCCTGGATTTGACCGATGACAGCCTGGCAGAGACGCCTCATCGAATCGCCAAGATGTATGTACACGAGATATTCTCCGGCCTGGACTATCAGCATTTTCCGAAACTGTCTCTGATAGAAAACAAGATGGGTGCTGATGAAATGGTCAAGATCCGTGAAATTGATCTAACCAGTACCTGTGAACACCACTTCGTGACTATCGACGGAACCGCTAAGGTTGCTTACATACCTAAAGATAAGATCATCGGCCTGTCCAAGATCAACCGCATCGTCCGTTTCTTCGGTCAACGTCCCCAGGTTCAGGAGCGCTTGACCCGCCAAATACTGGTCGCCCTGCAGGTACTCCTGGGAACTGATGATGTCGCCGTCAGCATTGACGCCACTCATTACTGCGTCAAATCCCGCGGTGTCATGGACACGAACTCCCAGACCAGCACTACGGCTTTGGGCGGTTGCTTCAGAGAAAATATCCACACCAGGGCCGAGTTTCTCAACCCCTGATGTCAGCCGGCATCTGATTTAAGAAACGAGCGCGAAGCGCTGCTTATTCCGCGAGCGCCATTTCCACAGCTGCGACCAGGTCCGTATTTTCAGGCTTGGTACGTGGGCTGAACTCGGCGATAACTTCGCCGTCCCGGCCAATCAGGTACTTGTGGAAGTTCCAGGTCGGATACGTTCCGGCCTCATCTGCCAATTCAGCATAGAACGGGTGTGCATCACTGCCCTTGACCGTGGTTTTCTCAAACATCGGAAATTCAACACCGTAGGTTAAGCGGCAGAATTCTTCGATCTGATCCTCTGATCCAGGCTCCTGGCCAAGAAAGTCATTGGAAGGGAAACCCAGAACCACCAGGCCGTCCGACCCGTACTTTTCATAGAGATCTTCCAGGCCATCGTACTGCGGTGTGTTGCCGCACTTCGACGCCGTATTGACGACCAGCAGAACTTTGCCGGAATAGGCTTCGCACAAATTAACTTCTTCCTCGGACGCAAGTCGCCGGAAATCCTGATCAAGCAAGGCAGGATCACAGGCAAAGGCACTAAAACTGATCGTGCTGGTAAGTAAAGCCAATAAAATTTTCATCGAATTCTCCAATGGATCAATTAACCAATTGTACAGTTTTTGTATAGTTATACAACAGCTTTGGAGCGCAGCGAGCCTCGCCGGCGCGCCACGGGAATCCAGCCGGGTCAGTCGACAGAAACCAGCTCAATGTCAAAATTCAGTGCTTTACCTGCCAGCGGGTGATTCCCGTCGACCGTAATTGATTCTTCTTTTACATCGGTAATCACCAGGTTGACCAACTGTCCGTCCGGACCCTGCGCCTGCAGACCCATGCCTTCGGCTGGCTCCATGTCATCAGGTAAAGCGCTTTTCGGGACGTCCTGGACCATGGCCGTCTGGTGCGGACCGTAAGCGTCTTCGGCCGGGATATTGACGGTCTTGCTGTCACCTACCGTCATGCCATCAACCGCTTTATCGAAACCCGGGATGACCTGGCCTGAGCCCAACTCAAATGCGAGAGGGTCGCGACCTGCTGAACTATCGAACTGAGTACCGTCATCAAGCGTGCCGGTATAGTGAATTTTTACTGAATCGCCTGTTTTTGCCTGGCTCATTTTTTTCTCCGGAGAAATAAAAGCATGTCATCATACAGCAAGCTCGACACTACGTGATGAAAACAGATGCGATTGACTTTCGAAGATCAGGAAATGCTGGACGGGAAATCCGGCGAGGCCGTTGCCCTGGCCATGCGCATACTCAGCGACATGGGCCGAATCCAGGGCGCCAAAAAACTAATTTCGATCAGCTCGACACATATCGATGGATGTTTGTTTCACGGCGAGAGCGGCGTGGAGTTCGCTGAACGACTGGTCGCAGGACAAGGCCGTGTGGCGGTTCCCAGCTCGCTCAATGTCGGCGCCCTTGATTTACAACACCCGGACAAAGTCAGGCTGCCTGAACGGGAGCGAGATTTGGCGAGGCGGCTGATGAACGCCTATGTGGCCATGGGCTGCATCCCCACCTGGACCTGCGCACCTTACCAGGCAGGCTATCGACCGAAAAAGGGCGAAGACATTGCGTGGGCCGAGAGCAACGCGATCGTGTTCGCCAACTCGGTACTGGGTGCACGCACCAACCGGTACGGTGACTTCATGGACATCTGTTGCGCGCTTACGGGCCGGGCCCCGTATGTGGGTTTGCACAAGCCAAAAAACCGCTATGCTACGTTGCGCATAGAAACCTCACAGATTTCTGCGCAACTGAAGCGTGAGGACAGTTTTTACGCCGTATTCGGGTCATGGCTGGGCCGAATCGCAAGCGATGAGATCGCCGTGATCACCGGCTTTCCCACCGACGTCAATGACGATCAGTTGAAATCACTGGGTGCCAGTGCAG
Organism: uncultured Wenzhouxiangellaceae bacterium; assembly: GCA_964443145.1. Taxonomy (GTDB): domain Bacteria; phylum Pseudomonadota; class Gammaproteobacteria; order Xanthomonadales; family SZUA-36; genus JAHEFT01. The sequence goes on from CAYUBS010000091.1 coordinate 11,727, forward strand.
CGTCCTCCGGGGGCGTCGCACTGTTCCATGTCGCCGGCGTCACACCGGAAGCTCCAAATGCAGATGTGGCATTGAATTACCTACCACCTCGCAGAGAAATATCGCTGAGTCTTGATGAACTGGTCCGTGAACGCGACAGACTAAGCACCGTTACGTCAAAACAGCTTGATGTCATTGCGTTGGGCAGCCCACATTTCTCTCTCAACGAGTTCTCGGAATTACTTCGTTTACTGGACGGGCGCAGTTGCACCATCCCATTGATCGTCTGCACCGGGCGCCACGTCATCAACAAACTGGAGGTTCTGGACTGGATCCCGTTGATAGAAAAAGCAGGGATAGAGTTAATCATTGATACCTGTGTCGTCGTTACGCCCATCCTGAAGCAATCCAGCGGGGTACTGATGACCAACTCCGGTAAGTTTGCGCATTACAGCCCCTCTTTAACCCAGCATGAAGTGGTGTTTGGCAGCCTGGCGGATTGTGCCAATAGCGCTGTGGCGGGCAAGGTCGTGCGCGATGAAACAGGATGGTACTGAGATGTCTGCAATGAACACCAGGATCTTGATTGAAGGACAGGCACAGGGCCCCTTATTGAGGTTGAGCGAAGACATCAGTTTGTGGGGCGGCGTCGACCCGCTAAGTGGGATGATCATTGATACAC
>CAYUBS010000092.1:0-11984 GCA_964443145.1 uncultured Wenzhouxiangellaceae bacterium
TTGAGGCTATTGGCAGTCCAGGCTATGCCCAGGTGTGTGATTGAGTCTGCAGCGAAGAAACCGCCGGAAATTGTGCTGCGAACGCTACCCCACGCGGCATCGTCCTCAAAACCCTCATGCATTGGCGAGTAACCCAACAACACCAATGCATCCGTGAATTCTGCCTGGTCCAGGTAAACGACCGGCGCTGCCTGCAGGGATGAACTGAACACAGCTGCGAAAAACATCAATGCAGCGATCACCGCTGGGTCGATCACCTGCCGAGTCCGTTCAATTCGCTTATCCATTCAAAATGCTTCCCATGCTGGCCCCCCCAACACCTGGAGTAATCATCATGAAGTTTATGCTGATTGAGGTCAAATAATGGGGGTCAGAGTAATCACGATAATACCGAACCCTCCAGAGCTTATTTTTATGATTGGATTTGAGGTACTCTGAGCGTCAATCAGCAAAAAAATGGTTGGATATCCTATGTGGATAATCGTCTGCACCGTGGGGGTCTTAACTTCACTGATCGGTGAGTACCGCTCAAACGTTTTGCTTGTCGCCACCGGTAAGTTCGTCGCGGCCACGGCATACCTGGCCCTGGCCTGGTCATTGGGCGCTGCCGGGTCAGAGTATGGCCGCATTCTCCTGTTGGGGATGGGGTTTTGCTGGATCGGCGACATGCTGCTGGTTTCGAGTAATAGTCGAAAGCTGTTTCTGCTTGGCCTGGTGAGTTTTCTGCTGGGCCATATCGCCTATATCGGTGCTTTCGCCACGCGGGGCGGGTCACTTTTCATGGTGATAGGTGCCGGGATCGTGATGGCCGTTTTTGCCTGGTTTGTACTGCGCTGGCTGAAACCCGGCCTGGATGATCGCATGCGACGGCCGGTACTGTTTTACGTGCTCGCCATCTGCGTGATGATGACGATGGCAGTGGGCACTTATGCCATCGATAAAAACTGGGCGATTCCCCTGGGTGCACTGTTGTTTTTGATTTCGGACCTCGCTGTAGCAAGGGATCGCTTTATCACACCGGGATTCATCAACCGCCTGTGGGGGCTGCCCGTGTACTTCTGTGCACAGGTGGTTCTTGCAATCTCAGTGAGCTATTAAGCGCGCTTTGGTAACTTCCAGCCTGGCCGGACAAAGTGACAGGTATAGCCATTCGGAGCCCGCTCGAGATAGTCCTGGTGTTCAGGCTCAGCCTCCCAAAATGAGCCAACCTCAGTCACTTCAGTCACTGCCTTGCCGGGCCAAATGCCTGATGCGTTTACATCAGCAATTGTGTCCCCGGCCATGCGGCGTTGCTCATCAGACGTGTAAAAAATAGCTGAACGATAACTGGTGCCAAGATCATTTCCCTGGCGGTTTGACGTACTGGGGTCGTGGATCTGGAAAAAAAACTCCAGCAATTCACGAAAACTGATCTGATCTGGATTGAATGTGATCTCAATCGCCTCGGCGTGATTACCATGATTACGGTAGGTTGCATGGTCGACCTCACCGCCCGAATAACCTACGCGCGTGGAAATCACCCCCGGCATCCGGCGGATTAACTGTTGCATACCCCAAAAACAACCTCCAGCGAGTACGGCACGTTCGATTCTATCTGTCATGGCTGATTCTCATTCATAGCGTTCACCCTATCGATATCATGGCAGTCTTGCTGGATTCAAGCTTTTTTGATTATGCTGACTAGTCTCTCGCAATTGGATACTCTAATCGACATGTCATCATCTAACGTGAGTACCTAGCCCGGTGTTTCTGCATGGATTACGGATAGAAAATTATCGTGCCATTCGCAAAGCGTCTATCCATTTTGATAATGGTACCGCGCTGATCGGCGAAAACGATTGTGGAATATCCAGTGTGCTCGATGCATTGGAACTGGCCCTCGGACACGAAGAAGAGCCAAGGGCCCTGCCACCCTACCTGTTCCATCATGTTGCGGGCGCGAGTGAGCCGAACGGACCCATTCGCCTGCAGTTACGTTTCCGTGAGAACCAGCCAGGGGAATGGGAAACTGAGACATACGCGCCGTTATCCGCCGTTCTTCCGGATCGCAGCGATCGGGTTCGGGAGCTCTGGTTTGAAATCCGAATTCATCCGGGGCAGGACGCTGCAAACCCGCCAGAATTCAGACTGCGGTCACCAGGGCACAAGGCAAAATCCTCTGACGCAGGTTTGATCAGCCTGGTTCGGCAACTCAACCCGGTCGTCCGGGTTTCATCAGGCATGTTGACCGGACATGGCCAACCCTACCTGGAAAAAGACGTGCAAAAGACAGCTGCACAATCGCTCGAACCGGAAATTGCAGCGCTTGTCGAACGCATCAACAAGGCTGTGGACTCAAGGCTTTCAGGCCGAAGTCTGGATTTGAAGGCAGACCTGGAAGACGGACTGTCTGCGGCATTCAGTTTGATTGAAATGGACACCTTCAATCTGGGAAAACGTGAGTCCGGATTGTCACGCACGGTTGGCGAAATTGTCGGCTGGAGTCCATCCGGAACCAGGCAGTTGGGTTCTACCCAACTGCATTCACCCAACAGTGCGCCTGAACGACTGGGCATACTTCTTTTGATCGGTGCATTACTGCGGGCCCGGCCCACCGGCGTTATTCCCGGTGCCGACCCACTCTGGATCATCGAGGAACCCGAAGCACACCTGCACCCGATCACGCTGACCTCCGTGGCCATGTTTGTAAACCTGATTCAAAGGCAAAAAATCATTACCACGTATTCAGGTGATTTGCTGTCGATCATCCCTTTAAGCCAGGTCCGAAGACTGGTCCGGTACGAAGGCGTTCTGCATGAAAGGCGTGTCCAGGGCAATTCGCTTTCGCGCAGCGAGTTGCGGCGTTTTCACTACCACCTGCGTTCCCGCTTCAGCGTAGCCAGTTTTGCACGGCTCTGGCTGTTGGTAGAAGGCGAGTCCGAGTTCTGGCTAATCCCTCAAATTGCGCGAATGATGGGCTACGAGTTCGCCCTGGAAGGGATTGCCTGCGTAGAGTTCGCACAGTGCGGCCTGGAGCCGCCCGTCAAGGTAGCCAGAGAATTGGGTATCGAATGGCATGTACTGGCCGATGGTGATTCTGCGGGTGAGAGTTATGCCAATACTGCCCGCCAGTACCTGGAAAATGACAATGGCAACGAGAGGCTGACAATATTAAAGGAACAAGACATCGAGCGGTGTTTCTGGCGTTTCGGCTACGATGAGGTTTATAAAAAACACTCCCGCTTGAAGGGCCGGCAACTGGAAAAGTCATCACCTGCGAAAATCATCCAGGCTGCCGTGCGCAAGCAATCCAAGCCGTTTCTTGCACTCAGCATCGTAGACGCGATTGCCAGGGAGGGCTCAGCCGGCATCCCGCAAATCCTGCAGGACATGATTCATGCCTGCGTTGATCTCGCCCGGAATTCGCCGCGCCGCCTGGGGGGGCATTAAAAGAACTACATTTGGCGTTATTTAACCGGATAGAACGCGATCAAAGCGCCAATCTCTTCTGTGTTTTCGTTTTCATCGTCCCCGTCATCGTCGCTCTGGGCGGCCTCAATCCAGGCTTTCAACGACTCCCGTAACTGCTCTATGCGTGCCGGCGAGGCCTTGCAGCGCAATCGCATGAAAACTGCTTCCTGCTCAGTTTGACTGCTGTCATGTGCCAGGGCTGCCAGTATTTCGCCTTCAACAACCCGTAACAGGTCGCGCGCCGCATTGGCTCCTTCCTGGTCATCGTCGTCAGAAAACAACGTGGGATCGGCCTCAAATCGTTTGGCCACGGCCTTGAACGTGCGTTCAACCGTGCCGCGCTTCTGCTTCTCTTGCGTGATGACAAGCAGGCCTGCACCGTGGAGTGCATCCACATGCCGATACAGCTTGGTCACACTCTCGCCCAGGTCGGCTGCTACTTGCTTGGTTGTCTTATTGCCTTCTGCAAAGGCCTGCAAAAGTTGTAACTTGAGCGGATCCGAAAGTAATTTAATCTGCTCTATGTCTTTGATTATATAGTTTTCCATCGCGATTCTTTCACTCTGCGAAAATTTGGGCTTGATTATTCACGCAAATGTGAATAATATTATTCACTCTTACGTGAATATTCATGGTACTTAAAACAATGCATCTTGTCGATCACATTTTTATCCTGTTGCTATTCGGCGTATTACCCTTTTACGGCGCCTGGTCTTACCAACAATATCTGAAGCGCATCGCCGCCGGAACGCCGCCCAATCGAGTTCGCCTGTATCAAGAGACTTTGGTGATGCAATGGGTCGCATTTGCCGTTGTGGCCGGTGCGTGGGTCGCACTCGGCCGCCCAGCCGCCGAACTTGGATTTACCGAATCCAGCATCACCCAAATAGGGATCGGCGTCCTGGTAGTGGCCCTGGTGACCGCTTATCTCCTTTATGCCTGGCGAGTCGCCAGCAAGATGAGTGACGAAGAAAAATCCACTGCCGCCGCCGGGCTCGGAAAAATGGTTCATTTTCTCCCGCAGGATAATCGTGACTACAGGCATTTTGTCGGCATTTCCATCACCGCCGGGATCGTCGAGGAATTCTTATATCGTGGGTTCGCGTTCTGGTACCTGGCTCACTTCATGCCGATGTGGGCTGTTGTATTGGTGTCGTCAATCGCATTCGGACTCGGACATACCTACCAGGGCACCGGCGGAGTTGTGCGGGTTGCCCTGGTAGGTATTGTGTTTGGCGTTTTCTATATCCTCACGGGTTCGATTTGGTTACCGATGCTCGCCCACATAATTCTGGATATCCTGCAGGGCGCCACTGTTCTGGCGATATTAAACAACAGGGAAAAAATGGGCACGCCGGCTTGAATCAGGCATATAAAAAAACCCCTGTTACTTCACCAACTCGATCTCTGTTGGCTGCCATTCCCTGGTGAAAAATGACTGCAGCGGACTATATAAACGCAGAATCGTGAACCAGCCTTTCTCCGGATCGGTCTGAATCCAGTTACCGCGCTCCACACCCTTGGGCTGTGTGGGACCGACGTAAAGCGTTGTGGAACCATCTTTATCAACTACCGCAGCGGGCGATGGGTAGGATTGACTACCTGCACGGGGGAACTTCTGCGGTGTTTGCAGCATGGAGCGTGTCTGGTTGTCATACAACGTTATCGACCAGAACGCGCGTGCAGGAATGTCCTTCGGCAGTGTCAGCTTGTAGGTCCTGGCGCCATCAAAGGGTTCATTTTTAGAGTCCAGAAAACCCATCAGGTACTGGGAACCGACCCCGGGAAGCCTCATGATCATGCCGGGCGAGTCCAGGGTATAGCCGTAATAGAATGCTGCCCGGGAATCCAGGGTTCTGGCGCCTGTGGGAGGATTCTGCTTGAAGTAGCCTTCCTTGGTGATTACAGGGGGCGGCGTTTCAAAATTGTATCCCCCTTCCCAAAGCATACTGCCCCAGTTTGAATCCTCGTAGTAATTCCAATCATGTACCAGGCCGTACCGCCAGTTCAGAGCACGCCCGGCAGCGCTACCCACTTTGGCTGCATCGGAGAGGATCTTTTTCATTTTGTCATCGGGATTGAACGGCTTGCCATGGACAATTCCGATAGCAGCCAGTTGACCTGCAAGCTCTACGTCGTAGCTGGTCGCTGGTTCCCGCTGCACGTTCTCATTGATCATTTCAAAGAACCCGTAATCAGAAGGCGCGATCGTGTTGAACGATTTACCACTGGCCTCCACGAACCGGGTCTCCGGAATCGGGGGATTCGCACCAAGTTTGACTCCGCCTTCCAGTGCGGTCGCGATACTGGTGCCATAACCACCCGGTGTGTAGGGATAGATCTTCATGTGCTTCTTGATCATGGCCACGACGGGTTTCGGATCGTTGTTTACCAGGTAGGCCCGCGAGGCATACAGAACATGGTTGGTTTTCGAATGCGCTACGTGAAAACCACTGTCCGGAAGCGGTCCGTCATAACCCGGAGGTACGATGAGGTACTTTCCTCCTTCACCACGGTCAGGGCCGGGAAAACCAATGTCAATTATCCAGGAAAACCACATGTCATTGATGGTGCCCACGCCCTTGGGAGGCTGTTCAATAACCATCGGTCCTTTGCTCAGATCAACACCGGACAGGTAGTAGATGGTGTCAGCATTGGCCGTAAGGAAAAGAGAGCTTGAATCCATCAACTCAGACCAGATCACGACATCATTGGGCTCCGCACCGATACTGGCGAAACCCTTGTACAGCCCAAGCGCCGAAGCACCACGAAAACTGTTGTTGTAGACATTCAGGGCCCGGGTGAATGCCAGGGCGTCGTAAACTTTTTGGGCGGTTTCAACCGTCGGTGCACCATCTTTGAATTCGAGCGTTCCGATGCTTGATTCGACCCGGTCGGGCGTGCCGAGTGATTCCAGGGTTTCCCTGGAAACCTGTGCATTGGCTGCACCCGGCAAAGCCAGTGCGGCCACAGCAAGTGCAGTAAAAAGGGGGGTAAAAAGGTACTTCATGAAATTCTCCTGTGTGTTCCTGGTTGGACAGGCTGCTCTTCTTCAGTATTGCACAGGGTTTTAACACTAAGATGACAAAAGTCACTCTTGCAGTATGGCCGCCGCAGTTTTACGGGCGGTCAGGATGCAGCCACTCAAAAAAGTGCCTTCCAGCGACCGCTTTCCGGAGATTCCACCGCCGCCAAAGCCTGCGGCTTCACCCACCGCGTAGAGCCCGGGCACAACCTGTTCGGCAGTATCCAGCGCCCTGCCCTGGAGGTCTGTCTGGATACCCCCCAGACTTTTACGGCTGATGAAATGCAGACGAATCGCCAGCAAAGGACCTGCTTTTCGATCACCGATTGCCTGTAAATTACAGGTCCGCAAGGCATCACCCCGCCATTCCCTGAGATGCTGGATCCTGGAAATTTGCGGGTCTTTTTCCCACCGGCGTGAATCTGACAAAACGGCATCGTACTCTTCCACCCGGGCCTTTAACCGCGCAGCGTCAATCCGCTTTTCCCCACTCAACTCATTCATTTTCCCGGCGAGTTCTTCAACCGTATTGGCTGTGATGAATTCAGTCGACTCAGATACCATCTGGCGAACCAGACGGTCATTGCCCGTGAGGGTTTCAAACAGGAAGCGAATCAACTGGTGGTTCACAATCCTGGGGTTGTGCTCGGAGCCGGAAATGGCCAGTTCCCGGGCCACGATTTTCCAGTTGAGCACTTGCCAGGTATAAGGATGTTCAGCGACCTGCCGGCAAAGTTCCCGGGTGTCGTAACCGGTGACCATCGGCGCCGCACCCACAGCTTCACCATCCGGCGATAGCCAGAGACCGGACTTACAGGGAATCAGACTCAGGCCGTGATCGTCAAAATCGGCCTGGGGATGCGGGATACCGGCCGCGTAGTTCCACATGTTTTGCAAATGGGTCAACCGGACCCCGTGCTCTGCAGCAGAGTGGTGGATTTCTCCACTGGCATAGGGGTGAGCACCGTTCAGTATCCTCGCAGGCGCCTCTGGCCAGTGCTGCGGCCAGTGCCTTCTTACCTGCTCAACTGAACCGTTGATGCCGCCGGTGGCAACGATGGTGTTTTCAGCTTCGACAACGAAGGAGCGGCCTGAGGCTTCATCCACGCCGTCGCATCCACTGACTTTTCCATCACGAACGATCAACCCGATTGCGCGGTGCTCATGCAGAACAGTCAAGCGGTCGCCGTTCGGGTGATTCATCAAACGGGTGATGAGGTTCATGACCAGTTCCTTGCCGGTCCCCCATAACAAGTGATAGCGGGCCACCGAGTTACCTTTGATGGCGCTCCCCCGCTCAACCCAGTTCACTGCCGGCATAAATTTCATGCCCAGGCTCTTAACCCAGTCGTAGACCCAGACCCGGCAATCGCGCACATAGCACTCTGCCCAGGCCCGCGGCCAATGGTCGTCCGGTCCCAACTCACCGAACCGGATCCAGTCTTCCAGCGCCAGTTCCGGCGAGTCGGGAATCCGGTATTTTTTCTGTTCCGGCGTGCCAACCAGCGCCATGCCGCCAAAGGCCCACAGCGCAAGACCGCCAAACCGTTCACGGCTGTCGCGGTCGATCAGCACAACAGACTGTCCGCCATCGAGGAGTTCAATCGCCGTCACAATTCCGGCAATACCACCACCAATGACCAGGTTGTTGGTCAAGCGACCCTTGTCATATGAAGACAGGGTTTAACCCTCCTCGATCCAGGTCTGCATATCCTCGGGGGCTACAAAGCGGAAAGGCTCTCCGAGCGCTTTGAGAATGGGGCCGTCGCGGTCGTATACGTCAGGCAGGAACTCGGGCTTACCATCCTCGGTAACCGGATTGACCGTCCAGTAAAGAACCAGGACCGGTAACGGCTCGTTCAAGTACACGGTTTTTGTCTGCCCGGTGTCGATCACGTTTTTGATCGCGGCATCGTCCCAGTCGGGATCGTCCAGCACGAGGCGTGCGAACTCCATCGGGAACTCGATACGAATACAGCCGGAACTGAAGGTGCGCACCTGGTCATCGAAGTGCTCGCGGTGGTTGGTATCGTGCAGAAACACGTAATGCGGGTTGGGGAAAATGAATTTCACCTGGCCCAGCGCATTGTCCGCGCTGGGTCTTTGCACAACCTGGTAGTGAAAGTTACGCGTTGTCAGCGAGGCGAAATCAATCGTTGACGGGTCAACCTCTTTGCCGGTCGCATTATCTACCAGCTTCATGTTCTTTTCCTGCAGATAGCCCTCGCCGTCCGCCTGCAACTTCGGCAGGATATCGCGCCTGAGAATACCCGGCGGAACCGTCCAGGTCGGGTTGAACTGGACGTACTTCATGTCGGACTGGAAGATCGGGCTTTTACGGTAGGTACGTCCCACCTGGGCCCGCGTTTCCCATACTTCCTGTTTGTCACGGAACAGCCGGACATTGAAGTCGGCGATGTTGACCAGCACGAAATCGTCGCTGTCCTGAATATCGCGCAGAATCCAGCGGGCGCGCTCCATATTGACACGTATCTGGTCGATTCGGCTCTGCAGGGAAATGTTCAGGGATGCCAGTGTGCCGGCACCGACCGCGCCATCGACATCAATTTGTGCCTCACGCTGGAAGCTCGTGACGGCCTGCTCCAGCTTCGTGTCGAATAACTCCTGATCGTCCACCGGCTCATCGCTGAGCTGGCCGGAAGCCTGCAACCGCTGCCTCAGCAGCTCAACCCGAGGGCTCCGCATTCCTTTTCGCAGCGTGGGCCCAGCGGGGACGGATGGATAACCACCGCCTTCAGTCACTGCCCGTTCCCGGTATTCTGCCAGCAACGCCTTCATATTCTCGTAGTAAACATTCAAGTTCAGGGCTTCGCTGATGTACGCACGAATATCATCGGAAGCGATGGCTCCGGCAACCAGCACAGTTGGATCGCGTTCCAGCTTTCGAGAGAGATTCCAGTCCGAATCGAGATCCGCCGGATTCACCTTGCCGAAAAACATGTGGTACATGTAACGCATCAGGCTATCGGTCAGAAGGATATCGAAGTCCGCGACGGCGTCCGGCGTCGGCGTGCCGGCTTTCCTGATGGTTGCGAGCTCCTGATAGTGATAATCGCGGGGCAGCAAACCCTCTTCTTCGGCCCGTCCAACCAGGTTGATCAGGTCATCAATGTGCCGTTGTTGGGTCCATAGGGGCTCGTAGGCTCCGCCCTCGTAGAGTTCCCACAGGATTTCCCGCGCGGCAATGTCCTGATCGGCCAGAACCAGCCTGCCGGACATCTGGAGGTGCTCGACACGCTCTCGAATCTCATCGTTGACTGCTGATCCCTGGGCCAATGCCGGACCAGTGAAAATGAGCAAACATGCAATGGAAATAAATGCTGCCGCCAGGATTTTAATATTTTTCATTACTTTCTCCGGGGAAATCATTGCCTATTATAGAAATTATTGTGGGCCGTGCAGGATTATTCGGGGCACAGACCGTAAGCAGTGCAAAACCGGATAAATTTGGGTTCACGGTAGCCCTTGTCGAGCAGGCGACTCACGTAGGTGCGCGCTTCGTCTTCCTCCGTGGCCATCACTGACAACCGTGCTGCAGCATTCATCCCCGAACACCCCTGGAGGTTGAGCTTCTTCTTTGCGCTGGACAGCCACTCGGGGACCAGGTTGTCTGGAAGTTGGTGGCCGTTCTGTTCCCAGTAATAAAAGTACGCCTCGGCGAGCACGGTAAGTGCCAACATGTTATCCGGGTGCTCCGCTGCAATCCCGTCAAGTTGATTGATGGCCTCTTCCAGGAGACGGTTTGCGAGTGTGAGCTCATCTTTCCGATAGGCCCGATAAGCAAAATCTCTGAGGAATCGACTGTAATCGAGAGAAACAACGATCCGGATTTTCTGCTCCTGCTCAACCAGACCTTTAAAATCTTCCTGTATCGCGAGGCTAAGGACCCAGCTTTGTTCAGTATTTCCGGAAAGCTCGAGGAGCACAGCCTGGCTAGTTAATTTATGCAACACGTTCCAACGTTTTTGCAGGTTGTTTGGATCTTCTTCCAGCAGATCTTCAAGCAATTTCAGGGACTGTCGGAGACTTTCCCCTGCCAAATCAAGCTGACCCATCAGTAACTGCACACCGAACAGTCCGGACAGCGCAAAAGTATAATCTTGCTTTAGAGTGTTGCTGGCCGTATTGAGTTGGGAATGGCGTGCGGCCAATTCGACATTTTTCAGCCTGTGCTCTATCGCCTGCGGGAGATTGCACACACCAAGCCAGGCATCCGCCAGGTTCGCATGGGACTCCGCTAATTCGCGCTCGTACTTATTGTCCTGCCGGCCTGCCTCTTCATTAAGTTCGAGTGCTGCCTGGTGGTATTGAAGTGTCAGTTGGGGATCGGAAGGGGACTTGAGTGACTCGATACTACCCAGGTTACTAAGGGCGTAGGCGGCTTCCATGGTCCAGTCTGCATTTTCAGGTTCCAGGGCGTGCAATGCAGCGCTTACATCCGCATAGGCCTGGAAGGAAACGCTGGCTTCCTCCATTCGCCCGAGGTCCTGGTGTACCTGGCCAATCCAGTACTCAACCTGACTCAGCTCGAACGAAGCCTGCGCATCCCCACTTGACTCGTCAACCAGCAGCTGAAGAGTCTCCCGGGCACTCATGAAAACCTTCATGGCATCGTCCAGCTGACTTTCGACCCGGAGTATCACCCCCTGATTTAAAAGTACCACTCCCAGCTGTCGCCTCGATTCAAGTGTCAGGTCTGCCGGGTCAAGGTCAGCCATGTAGCCTGACAACACTTCCGCAAAAGCCTTGCGCGTCTCGATGTCGGCAACGTCCCCGAGCCGTTCAGATTGTTTCAGAAATCCCGCCAGCATGCTCTCGGCCGAAGCCTGTTGTGCCTGCTGTGACAGACGGGCGTCTTTTTCGGCCAGCCGTGACTGGATACTGAATAGCACCAGCACCGCGACAGCCAGCAGGATGACGCCGGAGAATACCTGCAGTCTGCGTTTCCGCTGTTGCTCCCGTTGGCGAAGTTCATCCAGCCGGACGCCGAGGATACCAGCAGCGAGTTTGAGCTTTGCCAGAGATTTGCCATCCGCCCACTTACGAACGTCCGCGGCCATAGGTTCAGTCAGCTGATCGTCTTCATGCTCCAGCAGGGCGGGCGGGAAACAGTTTAGTTGGGGATCGGAAGCCTGGGGATCACCGTCCACAATGACGCAATAAATCCGCCTTTCCCTTCCCAGGGAACGAAAGTGACGGATTTCCTCATTGACCCAACGTGATTGGGCGGCATGGGGGGAACAAATGACCAGCAGCGACTCAGAGTCAGCCAACGCGTCCGTGATGTGCTCGCTCAAATCTACCCCGGAAGACAGTTCATCCCGGTCACGAAAAATCGGCGTAAGCCGCGCAGGCACCGTGCCGTGTGATCCCGTTTGCCCCACCAGCCGCCCTGGAACCCGGTAGGACTCCAGTGACTTGTGCAGCCAGGATGCCCACGATTCGTCCGCATGGCAGTAGCTCAAAAATGCCTTGTAGCGCATTCTAT
>CAYUBS010000093.1:0-11881 GCA_964443145.1 uncultured Wenzhouxiangellaceae bacterium
GGGAAGTCCCGCAGGGACCACTGAGCCCGGTCAGGAATCCACCGGCTGCCCGTCAGGCGTTGAACGGAGAAACGGCCCCTTCAGCCCCCGGATTGCCACATTCTGGTCCCCTGCCGGTCATGCAAACCCGATTTAATACCGTATTAATTCACATCTAAGTCTTTGTCGTGCTTGACATTCGCTTTCTAAATCTCTATCGTGCACTTTAGTGGGAATTTGTGGTTAATTATGTAAGTTTGGTGGGGAAGCAGTGTTTTTTGGTGAGACAGCAATCAACCTGGACGCGAAAGGGCGTCTGGCTGTACCGATCCGCTACCGGGATTCGATCCAGGAGCAGTGCGGTGGCAAGTTGGTTCTCACTTACAGTGCTTTCGATTCCGGGGCTTTATATCTCTACCCGGACAAAGAATGGGAACGGGTGCGGGACGACGTGATGGGATTGAGCACATTCAACCCGGGTCACCGCAGCCTCCAGAGGAAACTGGTGGGGAGTGCCAGCGCAGTTGAACCGGACGGCAACGGCCGGATTCAATTACCGCAGACGTTGCGGCAGGTAGCAGGACTGGAAAAACGGGTTGTGTTGCTTGGAATAGGTAACCGCTTTGAGATCTGGAATGAAACGATTCTGAATCAGAAGCGGGCAGAAGAAGAACGCAGCCTTGACGAAGGCGCATCAGAAGAAATGGCCCGCTTGATTCTATAAGCGGGTGCAAGACGGCCAGAGGTGCAGTACTGAGTAGATGAGTGATTACCAACACCAGCCGGTATTACTGGAAGAAGTGGTGGAAGCACTCAACATCAGGCCCGACGGGAAATATTTCGACGGTACTTTTGGCCGAGGAGGGCATAGCCGGGCAATTTTGGCCCGCTTGTCCAAGGAAGGCTGCTTGTTAGGCCTGGACAGGGACCCGGAAGCGATAGCTTCGGGTAACGAATTGCAGAAAAGTGATCCGCGATTTTCCATAGTTCAGGGCGACTTTGCAGATTTGGAACGCTACGTCCGTGAGTGGGGCGTTGATGAAGGCCTGGATGGCATCTTGCTTGATCTCGGAGTTTCATCACCGCAACTGGACAATCCGGAACGGGGTTTCTCCTTTATGGGGGATGGTCCACTGGATATGCGTATGAACCCATTACAGGGTGTGTCGGCCAAAGAGTGGTTGGCTGAAGCGCCGGAACGGGAATTGACCCGCGTGTTTTGGGAGTTCGGAGAGGAGCGCCATGGGCGCAGGATTGCCAGGAACATCGTAATGGCCCGGCAGCAGCAGCGGCTTGAAACAACAGGTCAATTGGCGAGATTGATCGAAAATACGATAGGCCGTCGGGAAAAGAATAAACATCCAGCTACACGATGTTTTCAGGCAATCCGAATATTTGTAAATGATGAATTAGCCCAACTGGCGAAAGGTTTGGCTACAGCGATAAGGTTGTTGCGCCCGGGAGGAAGGCTGGTAGTGATCAGTTTTCATTCCCTCGAGGACCGCCTGGTCAAGCGGACGATAAGAGAAGCCGCACGACCGGGACGGGTCCGTAAGAATATACCGCAGCACCCGGATCTAAAGTCTGTAGTGAAGCCAATTGGTAAGCTCATCAAAGCCTCTGAAACCGAACTCTCCGTCAATCCCCGTGCACGAAGCGCTGTCATGAGGGTTGCGGAGAAACTCGGTTGAATGCTCGACTCATTGTCTTATTAGTTGCCCTGGCTGCGGTTATCTGCAGCGCGCTCGGGGTCGTCTATACACGTCACGAAAGCCGCCAGGCATCGGTACAGCTGGGCTTGCTGGAGGACGGGCGTGACGAGTTCATCGCCGAGTGGAGTCGCCTGCAGCTCGAGCAGGCATGGCTTGCAGATGCCAGCCACGTGGAGAGCAAGGCCCGTGAACAACTCGGGATGAAAATCCCCGAAGAGGCCAACATCCTGGTGGTGGAGAAGCTATGAGGCCTGTTGAGAATCATATGGCCCCGGTCAGCAGGCTCTACGGGTTTCTGCTGGTCTTTTTACTCTGTTCAATAGCATTGGTCGCAAGAGCGGTAAATCTGCAGGTTGTGGATGCTGAGTTCCTGCAGGACCAGGGCGAGGCACGTTACCTGCGGGAAGTGGTCGTACCCACACGTCGCGGCAATATTCTTGACCGCAACGGCGAACCTCTGGCGGTGAGCACACCGGTCGATTCCGTTTGGGTTAATCCAAAAGTTCTGCTGCAAACACCTGAAGACATTGAGCCGCTTGCCGGCGTGCTGGGCGTTGATGCAGACGAGATTGAACGGCGCCTGACCCAGCGCTCCGGCCGCGAGTTTGTCTGGCTGCGCCGCAGGTTGCACCCGGACGTGGCGACGCAAATCAAGTCTCTCAAGTTGCATGGTGTGTTCCTGCAAAAAGAATACCGCCGGTTTTACCCGGCAGGGGAAGTAACTTCCCACGTGATCGGATTCACCAATATTGATGATGTCGGCCAGGAAGGGCTGGAGCTGGCCTATAACGACTGGTTACAGGGTAAGCCGGGCCTGAAACGCATCATCCGGGACCGTCTGGGCCGCACCGTTGAACACGTTGAAATGGTCCGGGAGTCGGAGCCCGGGCACGACCTTAATCTTACGATCGATCGCCGCCTGCAGTACCTCGCATACCGGGAACTCAAGCGCACCGTGCTGAAACACGGTGCGCGCTCCGGTAGCGTCGTGTTGCTGGACGTAAAAACAGGTGAAGTGCTGGCCATGGTTAACCAGCCTTCCTACAACCCCAATCACGCCGACATGGACAGCGACGGCTTACGCAATCGCGCCATCACAGATGTGTTTGAACCTGGCTCGGTGATGAAACCATTTGCAGTTGCTTCCGCGCTGGAAACCGGCAGGTGGACGCCGACCACGCCGATAGACACGACTCCCGGCCGAATTAATATTTCAGGGCACACCATTTCAGATCACCGTAACTATGGCCCGATCGATGTGACCCGCTTGATTACCAAGTCTTCAAATGTCGCAGCTACCAAGATTGCACTGGACCTTAAGCCGGAACACATGTGGGATACCTATGACCGCTTCGGTTTTGGCGACGTGACCGGAACGGGATTCCCGGGTGAGTCAGCGGGTGTGCTGCGCAACCATCGCCGCTGGCGCCGTGTGGAGCAGGCCACCCTCGCATACGGTTACGGGATTTCAGTGACCGTACTGCAATTGGCGGAGGCCTATGCTGCGCTGGCGGATGAAGGCCGTTTGCGCCGACCGAGCCTGGTTATGGGTGCCTCTAATCCTCCGGCTTCAATTCTTGACCCAAGGCTTGCCCGTCAGGTCGCGGCTATGTTGGAAACAGTGACCGGCCCGGAAGGGACCGGTAAGAAGGCGCGGGTTCAGAATTACCGGGTCTCCGGAAAGACCGGCACATCACGCAAAGCCAGCGCGTCGGGTTATGCGTCACGCTACATCGCCACTTTTGCCGGATTCGTGCCGTCCAGTGATCCGCAACTGGTCGGCGTCGTCATGATCAACGATCCGTCCGGCGGAGAGTATTTTGGTGGGCTGGTAGCCGCGCCGCTGTTCTCGGAGGTCATGACCGGTGCACTGCGGTTATTGAATATCCCACCGGATAACTTTGAGGGCATGGTTACCCAGGCTGCCGGACCGGCACCAGGGGGTACCCCATGAGTTGTCCGATGACGGTCCAGACTTTGCTTGAAGGTTGGTGCGACTCTGTTCCCGATGTCACCATCACCGGGATTGAACTTGATTCAAGACGGGCGCAACAGGGGCACGCCTTTCTGGCTGTGGCAGGCGCAAATACACACGGAGTGGCGCATGCATCGCAGGCACGGGCGCGCGGCGCTTCGGTAATCATCCACGACGGACTGGGAGATCTGCCCGAATCAGGAATTCCAGCCGTAGAAGTCGAGGGATTGGGTAATCTGTTATCTGCCATTGGGGCACGTTTTTATCATTCACCTTCCGATCACCTGACCGTTGCAGGAGTGACCGGAACCAACGGCAAGACTTCGACCGCCCATTTCATCGCACAGTCCTGGCAAAGAACCAGTGCGGATGCGGGCATCATCGGAACGATCGGCTATGGGCCGCTCGGGCGCCTGCAGCCCGCCAATATGACCACGCCTGACCCTATCTCCTTACAGGCTATGCTTTCTGGCTGCATTGACCAGGGCGTAGAGAAACTTGCCATGGAAGTATCCTCGCATGCCCTGGACCAGGGCCGTTGCAATGACGTTGCTTTCGACGCTGCAGTGTTCACCAACCTGAGCCGGGACCACCTGGATTATCACGGCAGCATGGAAGCCTATGCGAACGCGAAGCGCCGTTTGTTTATAGATAGTCACCCGCGGTTCGCCGTGGTCAATTATGACGATGCCTTCGGTAAAGTCCTGGCTGGTGAAATCAGCAATGGCACGGAGGTTTTCACTTACGGCACCAATGGCTCCAGCGAACTGAGGGGAGCGGTGTTGCAGATGGATTCGTTGGGCATGACCCTGAGGCTCGTGTCTCCCTGGGGCGGAGGCGAGGTACGCACCGGTTTGCTCGGCGCATTCAATGTTTCCAACCTGCTGGCTGCGGCCGGCACGCTGGCGCTGTTGGGAATGCCCTGGAGTCAGGTGATGGATCAATTGGAAATGATGCGCCCCGTTCCGGGCCGGATGCAATGCATGGGTGGTGAGGTGGCGCAGCCAGTCGTAGTCGTTGATTACGCTCACACACCTGATGCCCTGGAGCAGGCTCTGAAAGCCCTGCGGTCACATCTTCATGGCCGATTGGTGTGCGTATTTGGCTGCGGTGGTGATCGGGATGTCGGTAAACGTCCGATGATGGCTCAGGTGGCCGAATCGCTGGCTGATCGCCTTGTCATGACGTCTGATAATCCGCGTGATGAGGATCCCTCTGCCATCATCAAAGACATGCTGGCAGGCCTGGAGCGGCCCGATGACATACAGGTCATTGAAGACCGGGCTGCCGCGATACGCCATGCAATCCTGGAGGCAAACAGTGGGGATATCGTGTTGATTGCCGGAAGAGGCCATGAGGCCTGGCAGGAAGTGCAGGGACAGAAAATACGCTTCAGTGATGAGGTGGCCGTCAATGCTGCGCTGGAGGAGGCTGCATGATCCGGTTGCCGCTAAACGATATCGCAAGCGTCCTTGGGTGCCCATTGCAGGATCAGAGTGTTGCGATTGAAAGCATCGTTATCGACAGCCGCCAGGTTCACTATGGCGCGTTGTTTGCTGCATTGTCCGGTAGTAATGTCGACGGTCATGATTTTGCTGAGTCCGCCGTTCAATTGGGTGCCTCAGCCTTGCTGGTCAGTCGCCCGCTGGACCTGGATGTGCCCCAGTTGGTCGTTGATGATGTGCTGCTTGCACTGGGAAAAATTGCCGGATTGCTGCGCAAGCGACTCAATCCCAGGGTTGTTGGGATCACCGGCAGTAATGGTAAAACCACCGTCAAGGAGATGGTCGCGAGCATCCTCAGCCTGGAAGCCGGCGTATTGGCGACAAGCGGAAACTATAACAACGAGTTGGGTGTTCCCCTGAGCGTGTTTGGATTAGAAGAAAAGCACCGTTATGCCGTGCTCGAAATGGGTGCCAGCAAATCCGGTGACATCGCATACCTTGCAGATATCGCAAAACCTGACGTTGGCCTGGTTACAAATATCGGACCTGCCCACCTGCATGGGTTTGGTACCGAAGAAGGTGTGGCTCGCGCCAAAGGCGAGCTTTATTCGGCTTTACCCGCTAACGGCTTCGCCGTTATCAATGCAGATGAGCCCTGGTTCGAATTGTGGCTTGCCATGAACAAGGCCGGCAATTCGCTGTCTTTCGGCAGTCATGCAGACAGTGATATACGGGTAGATATTAAAGATTCACAACCCGTGATTATCACACCCGCTGGATCATTCGACCTGCAACTGGCATTACCGGGCCGTCACAATCTGCAAAATGCGGCAGCCGCAACTGCCGTCGCGTTGGCATTGGGTATTGGATTAGACAAAATCAGGCAGGGCCTGGCAGCAGTCACACCCGTGCCAGGACGCCTTAACCTGATTAAGACCGAGGCCGGCTGGACAGTGATCGACGATACCTACAACGCGAACCCGGCGTCACTCTATTCGGCTCTGCAGGTCCTGGCTGGCATGCAAGGGCAGCCCTGGCTGGTACTGGGCGACATGAAAGAATTGGGTGTGGGCAGCCGTAAGATGCACCGGGAAGTGGGTGAGGCCGCCAGGATCATGGGTGTGCGCCAGTTGTTTACTACCGGGGACTTTGCCGAATACACGTCGGAAGCTTTCGGGGACGGTGCTGAGCACTTCGCAAGCCGTGAGGAGTTGGCGCAGGCGTTACAGGCGCAATTACGGGCCGGGATCATATGCCTGGTCAAAGGGTCGCGCTCAATGGGTATGGAAGCCATCGTCCAGGCCGTCACGGAGCCGTCAGAAATAAGGGAGGCCGGATAATGCTTTATTGGCTTTTTCAGCAACTTGCAGAGGTCAATCCCGGATTCGATGTTTTCAGTTACATCACGCTGAGGACAATCCTTGGTGCCTTGACTGCCTTGATGATTTCGTTGTTGCTCGGTCCCTGGTTCATCCGGCGACTGGTCAAACAGCAGGTCCGCCAACCGATTCGCAAGCTGGGCCCGGAGAGCCATTTCTCCAAGGCAGGCACCCCGACCATGGGTGGTGCGCTAATCCTTTTCTCCATAGTCGTCTCAACGTTGCTGTGGGCAGACCTTTCCAACCGATATGTATGGGTGGTCATTGTTGTCACACTGTTTTTCGGCCTGATCGGCTGGGTTGATGACTACCGCAAACTGATCCTGCAGGATTCTGAAGGCCTGCCGGGCCGTTGGAAATACCTGGCCCAGTCGATTGGCGGCGCGGCTGCGGCCTGGTTTTTATACGCCACCGCGGATGTCCCCGCTGCCACCGAGTTGATTGTTCCTTTCTTCAAGGATATTGCGATTCCGCTGGGTGTTTTTTACATGGTTACCACCTATTTTATGATCGTCGGCTTCTCTAACGCGGTGAACCTGACCGATGGTCTGGATGGACTCGCCATCATGCCTTCAGTGTTCGTAGCGGCTGCGTTGGGTATTTTTGCCTACGTGGCCGGAAACTCGGTTTTTTCGGACTACCTGGCTCTCCCGTTTTTGCCGGGCTCTGGCGAGCTCGCTATTTTTTGTGGCGGCCTTGCAGGCGCCGGGCTGGGCTTCTTGTGGTTCAACACATATCCGGCACAGATATTCATGGGTGATATCGGAGCGCTGGCAGTGGGCGCGGCTTTGGGGTTGATAGCCGTGATCGTTCGGCAGGAGTTGGTATTCATCCTGATGGCTGGCGTGTTCGTTATGGAAACCGTATCAGTCATATTGCAGGTCGCCTCCTTCAAATTAACCGGAAAACGTATTTTCAGGATGGCACCCATTCACCACCATTTTGAATTGAAGGGCTGGCCCGAACCGCGGGTAATCGTCCGGTTCTGGATTATTTCCGTCATTCTCGTTCTGGCGGGACTGGCAACTCTGAAAATCAGGTAAGCATGGCCAAATGATAAAAATGACAGCGGCAATGAAAACCAGTGGCAGAAGAAACCAGGCATTCCAGGCTGGCTCTATGCAGATTCCAGTGCGCCCGGACAGCTGGGTTCTGCTACCTGCGTTGTTGTTGCTTTCCATCGGTATCGTCATGGTTGGTTCCGCATCGATTGCCATCGCGGAAGGCCAGGGGGCCAGTACTTACCACTACCTGCTGCGTCACCTGGTATTTATTACGATTGGTGTAGCGCTGGCGTTTTCACTGAAGGTCATACCGATGGCCTTTTTCGAACGGATCAGCCGTCCGATGCTCGCCATGTCCGTGTTACTGCTGCTGCTGGTTCTGGTTCCAGGCGTAGGTCATACGGTCAACGGAAGCACACGTTGGATTCGCCTGGGCTTTGTCAATTTTCAGGTCGTAGAAGCCGTCAAATTGATGGTGATTATCTACCTGGCGGGCTACCTGGCGCGCAAGGCAAAACTGGTGCAGACCCGATTCTTTGACACGCTCAAACCCCTGGCTTTTGCTGGCTTGCTATCCGCCATACTGCTGATTCAGCCGGACATGGGCAGCGCCGCTATTATTACCGCAATCGTTGCCGGCATGGTGTGGCTGGCCGGCGCGGCATGGCGCCACATTTTTGTGCTGGGCCTGCTGACCTTGCCTGCCTTTGGTTTTGCAGCGATGGAGCCCTACCGCCTGCGCCGCATCGTCAGTTTCATGGACCCCT
The DNA here is from genome assembly GCA_964443145.1 of uncultured Wenzhouxiangellaceae bacterium. GTDB lineage: Bacteria > Pseudomonadota > Gammaproteobacteria > Xanthomonadales > SZUA-36 > JAHEFT01. Next base: position 8,262 of record CAYUBS010000093.1, read on the forward strand.
GGGCTGATCCGTTCGCAAGTGGATTCCAGCTGACCCAGGCTCTGATCGCAATCGGACGTGGTGAACTGTTCGGGGTTGGTATTGGTGCCAGCATTCAGAAGCTGTTTTACCTGCCCGAAGCGCACACTGATTTTATCTTTGCGGTGCTGGCAGAGGAGTTTGGCCTGGCCGGCGTCATCGCTGTTTTGCTGCTGTTTCTGTTGCTGGTTACAAGAATCATGGTGATCGGAATCATGGCTCACCGGAACAACCGTCCTTTTGCAGGATTTGTTGCATACGGCATTGGGTTGTGGCTCGGTCTGCAAGCCGTGGTCAGCATCGGGGTGAACCTGGGTGTATTGCCAACCAAGGGTCTGACCCTGCCTCTGATCAGCTCAGGCGGCAGCAGTATGTTGATGACCCTATTTGCACTGGGGATTGTGCTGCGTATCAAGTACGAACTTGACCGGGACAATGTCCAGTATTTTCGGAAGAAGACGTCCATGAGGCCGGTCGAATGAACGCTGAAAAAGGAGGCGTAGTGATCATGGCGGGTGGAACCGGAGGCCACATCTTCCCCGGACTCGCGGTTGCAGATTGCTTGCGTCAGCAGGGTGTGAGGGTGCAATGGCTTGGCGCGCGCGGAGGCATGGAGTGCCAGAAAGTACCTGAAGCCGGATACCCGATTGATGTTGTAGATATCACAGGTTTGCGAGGAAAAGGACTGAAGCGCTGGCTCCTGATGCCCTTGAAATTGCTGCGTGCAGTCGTTCAGGCTTTCAGGCTGATGGGTGAGCATAAACCGGCGTGTGCGATCAGCTTCGGGGGCTATGCTGCCGGTCCCGGTGGACTTGCTGCCAGGCTCAGGGGAGTGCCCCTGCTGGTGCATGAGCAAAACAGGGTCCCGGGAATGACTAACCGAACCCTGGCGCGTTTTGCCCGCAGAGTTCTGCAGGCGTTTCCAGGAACCTGGCCAACAAAGTTGCAGGCAGAAACCTGCGGCAACCCGGTACGCAAAACGGTGGTTGACCTGCCGGCGCCAGCGACTCGAATGGCTGGACATGGCGAAACACTACACTTATTGGTAACGGGTGGCAGTCAGGGCGCCAGGGCACTGAATCGCCTGGTACCAGAGGCAGTATCCCTGCTGTCCGGAGGCTTGACTGTCGAGACGAGGCACCAGGCGGGTAAGGGCTGGAAAGACGAAACCGCGGGCTTGTACCTAAAAGCCGGTATCGAAGCGGATGTAACAGAATTTATCGACGATATGGCAGGCGCCTACGGGTGGGCTGATATCGTGATTTGCCGTGCGGGTGCGTTGACGGTTTCCGAACTGGCCGCGGCCGGGGTGGCCGCCATATTGGTGCCTTTTCCATATGCTGTCGATGACCATCAGACCCGCAACGCAGAGTTTCTGGTTGAGGCCGGAGCTGCCGTGTTGATGCCGGAAGCCGGACTCAGTGCCCAGGCTATGGCCCAGGCGCTGGAGCCGCTTGTCGGCGATCGCGAGCTGCGGATTTCAATGGCCAACAAGGCACGCGCCGTTGCCATCCCCGATTCGGCCGAGCGAGTGACCCGTATGTGCCGGGAGTATCTGCCGGCATGAGAGGACTGGGATCACATCTGCGGCCCATGAGACGAGTCAATCGGGTGCATTTTGTGGGTATCGGCGGTGCGGGCATGAGCGGTATCGCAGAAGTATTGGTCAACCAGGGTTTCAAAGTATCCGGCTCGGACCTGGCGGAAAGCCACACCACGGCGCGTCTGAAGAAACTGGGTGTCAATGTATTTAAGGGACATGATGCAGCCTGTGTTGATGGCGCCGATGTTCTGGTTGTTTCGAGTGCTGTATCCGAGGAAAACCCAGAGTTGGTCGCTGCTCGTGAATTGAGAATCCCGGTAGTGCCCCGGGCCGAAATGCTCGCGGAACTAATGCGTTTCCGGCGCGGCATTGCCGTCGCAGGCACTCATGGTAAAACAACAACGACCAGCCTGACCGCGAGTCTTCTGGCCGCGGCCGGGCTGGACCCAACATTTGTGATTGGTGGGTTGCTGAATGCCTGGGGCACAAATGCCCGCCTTGGACAGGGGGAGTACCTGGTGGCCGAGGCGGATGAGAGTGATGGCTCATTCCTTTTGTTACAGCCGGTGATTGCCTTGATTACAAATATCGACAAGGATCACCTCGAGACTTACGAAAACAGCTTTGAAAACCTCAAGAAAGCTTTCCTGGAGTTCCTTCATCATCTTCCATTTTATGGTGCGGCAGTACTCTGTATTGACGATGAGCCGGTTGCTGATATGATTCCTTCAGTGACCCGTGCAGTGGTTACATACGGCCTTTCAGAGGATGCAGACATACGCGGTACCGACCTGGTGCAAGACGGTCGGATGATGCACTTCAAGGCGCATTTTCCTAACCAGGCAGGCGCCCTGGATGTCAGCCTGAACCTGCCCGGAATACACAACGTACGTAACGCGCTTGGCGCACTGGCCATTGCCTGGGAATTGAGCCTGGACCTGTCTCCCATCGTTGCGAGTCTCGGTTCCTTTGAGGGCATCGGCCGGCGATTTGCCGATGTGGGTAGTTTCGCGGTTCCCAATGGCGAAGTTATGGTGGTAGAGGACTACGGCCATCATCCATCAGAGCTCGATGCGACCCTCACAGCAGCCCGCCAGGGCTGGCCTGAAAAGCGGATTGTGGCTGTATTTCAACCGCATCGCTATACCCGTACCCGCGACTTATTCGATGATTTTTCGCAGGTACTCGCTTCGTCGGACATCGTGGTGCTGACCGACATTTACGCGGCGGGTGAAGAACCCATTGATGGTATCGATAGCGGTGCCCTGTGTCAGTCCATCCGGGCCAGGGGCCGGGTTAATCCTATCCTGATCTCAGATGCGTACGATTTGCCCGCTGAACTGCCGGCCATTCTGGAAGATGGCGATCTGGTTCTTCTGCTGGGTGCAGGAAACATCGGCCAGGTTGCGCAGCAGATCAGGGAACAGGGATTTTCGCAGGAGGGTATTGAATGAAGCCATTTCCTTCTCTCCAGGTTTCTGATCCTGCCGCCTTTGGCTGTGTCGGGCTGGTGATCGGCGGTGACAGCGCGGAGCGGGAAGTGTCGCTGGATGGCGGTAAAGCGGTCAGTGAAGCCCTGGGCCGCGACGGTATCGACTACCGGGTCTTTGATGGGGCCAACTTCCTGTTTGAAGCCATACGGCATGGTGAAATAGATCGCGTGTTCAATTTGTTGCACGGGCCGGGTGGTGAGGATGGCTCACTTCAGGGTGCATTGCAGTTGATGGGCGTTCCCGTGACGGGTGCCGGTCTCGCATCATCCGCATTGACCATGGATAAGGTGCGTTCGAAATGGGTCTGGGAACGCAACGGGATTCCTACGCCGCCTTTCGACCATTTCGGCCCCGATGATCATGACTACCAGCGTGTAATAGAAAAGTTTGGTTTGCCTCTGTTTGTCAAACCCACAGGGTTGGGTTCGAGCATCGGAATCTCCAGGGTCAGCAGGGCAGAGGATCTGCAAGCTGCAGTTGACCTGGCCCGGAGCTATGGCGATACCGTCATCGTGGAGAAGGAAATCAGCGGCAAGGAATATTTTGCCGGTGTGCTGGGCCGAAAT
>CAYUBS010000094.1:0-7854 GCA_964443145.1 uncultured Wenzhouxiangellaceae bacterium
GGTTCCAGGATTCATCCCATTTCGGGTAAATGTAATCGCGAAAATCAAACCTGTCGGAGAAATGCCAGTGGCCTTCCTGCCGGGTTAACAACGGATCATCACCTTGACATAACTGCTGGTAGAAAAGCAGTCCCTGGTAATTAGCTTCTAAATCACCCGGTGAAAACACGCCCGTTATTGCCTTGCCCTGAATTGATCGCTCAAGTTTTACCCCATATTGAAACATGCTGCGCTGCATGTCCTCGTTTGTGAGCTTATTGCGGCTTTTTTTCCAATGCTTGTAATACCACCAGCCTTCTGAAAAAAAATGCGCCAGTTTGTCCGAGCCAAAACGGATTTTATTGACCTGCAGGGTTGGGCTGGGCGCCAGCCAGCGCGCGTAATCGAATGTATAAGTTTTGGAGAGCAGGTAATGCGAGCGGTAGTCACGATTGGCGTCCTCGCCACGCGGTATTCTATCCACCAGGTCGCTGGAAATAATCCATAACTCGATCGGCTGGTAGATCGAATGTTGCAAACGTGCCTGTATAATTTTGACTGCCGACTCACAGTCTTTGGGGGGACGGTCAGATTTGGAATCCAGGGCCGACTGAATCTGCAACTGCACCCAGGCATTCAGGTATGCAGTCGAATCTTCGATGGGCTTACCCCAGGCATAAAACTGGTCGGTTTCAAGAGCATGTGCCGGAGCGTGTAACAGTAACCCTGCCAGCAGCACTATAGGAAACCCGATGTGCGTTTTCATCCGGTTCAAAACCCCCAGCCAAAGCCAAGCGATGTGACCCAGTCCTGCGTATATTGATCATCAGGGCCCGAATACAATGACCGCATGACGCTAAGTGAGAGATTGAGCCGAACGAAAGATACACCGGCTTCAATACCCGCGAGTGTCTGGGATTCGGGATACAGCGGAGTGTCACCATAGGTGCGCACGACCACCCCACGCACGCTCCAGCCGAAATGGACAGAGTGCATCAAGCGGTTGGTGCGGCCCGTTTCCCCGATCAGTTTGCCCCAACCCACTCCGAGCTGGATTCCCCTCAGGCCCGGCTCCACCGCGACAAGCCACCCCTGAATCGCGCAGCCGGTTGAGCAATCAATATTTTTGGGTTGCTTTACGAACATTGCGCCGAGACCGGCAGAAACACCTTGCATATCATGCCAGCGGACACGCATCAGGCCATACCAGCGCCGTTCCAGGGTATTTAGCTCTTCCCTGACCTGATCAATGGCCCGGTCGAGTTCGACGACGTCCGAGGCTGGACTGGAATCAGCAAAAGGATCCCCTGCCTGGACTTGCAGGCTCAGGAACATCAGGCATACGAGCCACCATATGCCATGGGATTTTGCTCGCCCTTTCACTTTCTAACAGTATGCGAGTAAATGTTGTCCTTAATCAAACCCTAAAGAAGTACGTGGCCCACGGGCTACTCCTCGAAGTAATAAAACCCGACACCTGCGGTGAGGCGGTCGTTACCATATGAATCACTTTCCCACGGCTTGATTCCGGCTTCAGAGTTACTCTTATAGCTTTCCAGCATTTCCCGCATGGTTTGCCTGAATCGCTCGCGGTCAGCAGGATCCAGGCGGAAAGTCCAGGACTGGCGCTGGAAGAACTTCTCGTCCCGCGGCGCCTCCATGTTGTGTTCGAGAGTAGAAACCAGGTTGGAAATGGCAGAAAGGGCCGCGTTCAGCATATTGGGTTCATCATCTGACAAGTAAGGGGAAAACTCCTCCACCACCAATTCCAGTGTGCGGTTCTCCCGGTCCTGCACGATGCTTTTGGTAGCCACCAACCGCTCGATGATGGACTGGATCGTTATGCCCCTGCCTGAGATAGTTGCCCTGACCAGTTTTTCAAATTGCTTTTTTTCGTCCCCATAATTCATAACAGAAGCTGCACCTGCACCGTCGCGCCGTATCCGGTCGGCCCAGGCTTCTACGATCGCGCTTTCCGGGGTCAGTTCTGCAAGGAACTGCTGGCGGTACTGCTTTTCATTCTCTTCCAGGCGTTTTCTGACCAGTACCAGCGTTCGTGTATCCAGCCCTGTAACCAGGCCCAGCCGTGTCAATGGCACGTTCTTGCCCGGGTTTTTTGAGCGCAGACTCTTTTCCGCTTCTTCGACATAGATATAGCGGATCATCTCCTGCAGGCGGACCAGTGAAATTCGGCCCACCAGAAACCTGATGAGTTTCCTGAATAAGTTTTCTACCGCGCGGGCGAGAATCGCGGCTTCCTGGAATCGAACTTCATCAACGGCTGGCATGGTGCTCTCCTTTTCACTGCCATCATAAACTAAGACGGGCCCGGACCATTGCTGGTCCGGGCCGCCCTATTACCGTGAAAACAATCCTGGCCGCACAGTCCGGGCTGGTGTCCATCCCCTATTCGTGTTCCCGGTCTCCAGAAGCTATTTTCTTTCGGTTCCTGATGCCCCCCGTATTGACAATAATGTCAATATTTGACATCTATGTCAATCTTTTGTGTGGAACACTTGCTTGAACAGCTGTAGGAAAATCCACAGGAATGCGATCGGAAGTATCCCCGTCTGCAGAATAAACACCACGCTCAGCTGAATCAGGTGCTCAATCAGGTCGGACGCCCGCTGGCCGATGTATTCAACTTTTTCAGAAAAATTCATGGAGTCTTTCGTGCTTTCGAACATCCGGCCCAGGAATTCGAGCATACCGGCCTCAGCTTCCTCAATGGTGGCCTCCTCCTCATTGCCGCTGTCGCTGACTTGCTGTATTTCAGCACCCGCCGTTTCAATCACCTGGGTGCTCTCCAAATAGCGGGACTCGAGAAACAGGCGATAAAGGCCTTCGTTCGCAATCATCGCAACAGGCACCGCAAACCGAATATAAACCACCACGATGAACACCCGGAACAGCACTTTTGCTGCCCCACCCTCCCCGGCCGGCCCTTTACCGGACGGGCGCAAACGGAACCACAGCCACGCTACACCGAGCAGGCCCAGTAAAAGGCGCACGCCCCACCACTGACCGATATCCAGCAACACCTGCTGCACACCAAGTGACAGGGTCGCCCCCAGCATAATCCAGGAAAAGCGCTCAACCAGGTCATTGATCGGATCCAGTACCTGGCCAGGGGTCAGGGTGACACCGACACCTGCTGGCTGCAGGGCCAGCTCTGTTCCCTGTACCGCTGATATGACTCCGTTTAGCGTTCTGGACAATGCGAAGGTAATCAAGGCCCGCTGAAACAGGGAGTCATATTCCTCTTCCGCCAACCGGTCTATCGGAGTCAGTGTTGAAAGCAGTACGGTGACTGAAACGGCCAGCACCAGCAGCCAGCGGGTCAAAAGACTTTTTTGGTTCGGCTGAGATGCGTTTTCATTCATTTGATCGGCCTCTTTCAGGTGCTCATGCCATCAGCATGGTGATGACGCCTGCACTGGTTAACAGGATACCGGCAATTTTTCGTGGACCGATGCTCTCGCCCAGCATCAGCCAGGCTAACAGCACGATCCAGGCATTTGCTGTCTCGTTAAGTATGGAGGCCTCCGATGCAGGGATCAGCTTGTATCCCGCCAGCCACATCATCATGGAAACATAGGCGCCAAGAACACTACCCGGAATAATAAACCGCCACGGCAAAGGTTTCGCGAACTGCTGCCTGACCTTACCCACACGACCGCGTAACACCATGTAAATCAACATTCCGCTGACGCCGCCGAATAGACGCAATTCGGTCGTCCACATAAACGGTCGGGTTTCCAGGATTTCCTTGACCATGACGACACCGACGGCCATCAGGAATACTGCACCTACCCCATAAAAAACCCCTTTCCCAAGATGAGCCGCATCCACTTCCTGGCGGTTCTGGCGCCAGGTAACCAGCAGAATACCTCCCATCACCAGGGCGAAACCGGCCAACTGCCAGCCATGCAATGATTCACCGAGAAACAATACGGAAAGCAGGATGACAAATGGGCTAAGCAAACTGGCCACAATGCCTGTGCGACTCGCGCCCATCAGGCTCAGTGCCCGTAAATACCAGGTATCTGCTACCGCAATGCCCAGGAAACCAGACACCATCGAAATTCCAATTTCCTGAGGCGTAAATAATCCCAGCTGGAAGCCTTCCACGATGGCGAGGGTCGGCACCATGAGTGAAAAACCCAGCAGATTTTTGAACAGGTTCAGCTCAAACGGAGGCAGCGCATCACCAGCGCGTCGAAACAGGATGACTGCCAGCGCCCAGCAAAGGGCACTGGCAAGTGCAAAAAACTCACCCCAACCGAACATTATCGGATGGAATCAATGCGGTTCTTCAAGAACGGTAGCTGAAAGGAGTCTTACCGGAACCAGCGGTACGTCCGCGGCGTCCAGGTTCTCGCTGTAGCCAGTTTCGACGCCTGATATGGCCTCGACCACTTCACTTCCGGAAATGACCATGCCAAACACCGCATAACCCCAATTTTTGGAATTGGGATCCAGGGAAGAATTGCCCGCCAGGTTGAAATAAAACTGGTTGCTGGCAGAGTGCGGATTGTCAAAGCGAGCCATAGCGAGGGTCATCGGCATGTTCTTCAGGCCATTCCCGGACTCGTTGATGATGGGCGGATGAAGGTCACGTTCCTCCAGCGCCTCGGTGTAACCGCCACCCTGCACAACAAAGCCCGGCATCACGCGGTGAAAAATTGTGTTGTTATATTTTTTCTCTAATACGTAACGCAGGAAGTTATTGGTGGAGACGGGCGCCCTGAGCCGGTTCAGTTCAACCACGATATCTCCCATGCTGGTTTCCAGCAAGACAGTCGGAAACATGTTTTCCGGCATGACGTCTTCTGGAAAACACTCCGGCGTATCGGCCCGGCTGGTACTCGCCAGGCAGGCAAAGAGGATGGCGAGGATTCCGGTCTTTAACGATGAGCTCATCGGGACTTCCTTTTCTCAGGATTCAATTCAGGAGGCCATGATAAAGCTTTATGCTTCAGGGCTCATCATGATCCGATGAACTTTTTTCGGATTCAGACAAACGCCCCGCGTTACGCAGAGCATCCCTCAGCAGGTATTCAATCTGCGCATTGACACTGCGCAGTTCGTCATCCGACCAGCGCCGCAACGCTTCCCAGGTCCCCTCGTTAATCCTTAACGGAAAAGCTTTCTTGGTAGCCATAATCGCCAGGGGGGCTTCAACCCCCCTGCTCCGGGATCAATTAGTAGAGTGAGCCTGTGTTCAAAACGGGCTGCGCATTTTCCTCACCGCACAACACCACAAGCAGGTTGCTGACCATAGCGGCCTTGCGCTCGTCATCCAGCTCGATGATGTCCTGCGCTTTCAGTTCATCCAGGGCCATCTTCACCATGCCTACCGCGCCGTCCACGATCTGCCGGCGTGCCGCCACAATGGCCTGAGCCTGCTGGCGCTTGAGCATGGCGCTGGCGATTTCCTGCGCATAGGCCAGGTGACTGATACGCGCTTCAATAACCTCGACGCCGGCCCGGTCCAGGCGGTCCTGCACTTCCTCGCGCAGCTTTTCCGCAATTTGCTGTGGATGGCTTCGCAAGGCGACCTCTTCTCCACCATGCGCCTCGTAGGGGTAGCTGGTGGCCATATTGCGCAGCGCTGCCTCCGACTGGATCTGGACGAAGCTTTCGTAGTCGTCCACCTCAAACAACGCCTCTGCAGAATCGACCACCTTCCATACAACCACGGCTGCAATATCCACCGGGTTGCCGGAGCTGTCATTGACCTTCATCTGCCCGCTTTCAAAATTGCGTACCCGCAGGGAAACAGGGTCCTTTGAATAGAATGGATTTGCCCAGCGCAGCCCGGTCTGGCGCACGCTTCCAACGTAGGTGCCAAATAACTGTAAAACCTTGGCCTGGTTGGGGTGGACCATGAAAAAGCCCTTGAGGCAGATCAGTATTGCGGCCACTGCAAGGATGCAGAGAACGGCCAGCAGGGGCTGATCCCGTTCGGCATTAAAAACAACAAGAAACCCGAACAACAGGGCCAGGGCCGGCAGCACGACCAGCGCGAGATAGCCGGACGACGCAGTACGTGTTTGTTCTTGAATAGCCATGACATTCCTCCTTTTGATATCATTTCAATATCATTATGTATCATATCGCTTTACGAGTCACCTGCCAAAAGTCACAGCGTAGAGGTTATACTCTGCGCGGCTATAACGAGGAGATTCGAAAAATGCGCCAACTGTTGCTTGCACTGTTATTAATGGTCCCGTTTGCGGCGAACGCCGATGAGTCCAGTACCGGACCGTTGTTCATGAAAGACCTGGTCGACGAGGGAGATTTCTTCGAAACCTGGGGCGTCGGATTCGATTTTTTCACGCTGGACCAGGACTATGACATCAAAAACATAGACCTTAATGTTCCAGCGCTTGGGGGGGATATCGAGATCGACCCGTCACAAGTTCAGGTTACCAACAAGCTTCAGCACTACGATCTGAAGCTTGATGCCTGGATCACGCCGTTTCTGAATGTGTATGGGCTTATCGGAAGGGTAGATGCCGATACGGTGGTTGACCTCGGCGATGTTGTCGTCCCCGGCCTCGGATCGCTGCCTGCGTTTCCGGTATCTTATGACGGCACGGTATGGGGACTGGGCGCCAACCTGATCTACGGTACCGACCGCTGGTTTGGGGCAGTGAACAGCACATGGACCAAAGCCAACCTGAGTGGTGACTACGATTCCTCGGTAAAGTCCTTCGCTGTCCAGCCGCGCCTGGGCCTGATCTTCAAGAAGCAATGGACGGTCTGGGCAGGCGGCATGTGGCTGAAAACCAAGGAAAACCATAATGGGACGTATAATCTACCGTTGCCGGGCATGGATCCCCTTCCCATCAACTTCGATGTTGAGCTGGAAACCCAGAACAGATGGAATTACGCCGTGGGCGTGGGATATATCTTCAGCCCCAAGGCGACGCTTGCCTTCGAATACGGCTTCGGTGACCGCACGCATACGCTGTTCAATTTCACGTACAGGTTCTGATTGAAATCACCCGGTCTGCATAAAGTTTTTCTGATTGCGGCCCTGTTCATGGCGCCACAGTTCTGTGGCGCCTACGAAACCGATCAATTCACCAATCGCCTGCAGCCCATCAAGGACTCTACCGCCCTTCTGGACGAGCAGGTCAACCTGTCGATAGCCAAGGCAGTGGCCGACTGGAAGGGCCCGCGTAAGGATCGCAAAGTGGTCACCGCCATCTATAACGATATTGGCGGGAAGCACTGGGTGGACAAAATTGAACGCTGGGCGATGAATTCCGAAGATGTCGAAAGGCTGCAGCTTACCCGCTGGGAGTCCATCTACCGCGGACACCCGCTGTGGGCCACGCGCGTTGCCGCCCTGTTCGGTGTCGGCCCAACCATCAAGCTCAATAACCAGCTGATCGGCTCTGATAAGCTCGGTCACTTTCTGTCGCAAGGGAAAAAATTCTGGGTCAGGTATCAAAAACTCGAGAACGAAACAAAGGCGGCCGAGCACTCTGCCTATACCGAGCGGGCCCTGTTTGGCCAGATGACCACCGGCGTCTACTCAAACGCCGACCTGGTGGCGAATTACGAGGGGTTCCTGTTTTACCGCAGCCTGTTCGAGGACGATATCACCCCGGGCAAGCCCGCCATCCTGATCTGGACCGGTGAAGGCTGGGAGGTCCAGCGGGAGTTCACCTTCGCCGACCACGTCAACGAGTACTGGGACGAGGCGCTTAACATCAATCACTACGATGGCCTGCTCTACCCTCACATGAAAGAGCGCTTCGAGGTTTTCTGCCCCGACTACTTTGAAGCACCCGATTTATACCAGATTGAGGATGAGGAATTCCTCATCTTGCGCTACCAGAACATTCAGCTCAGGGAAAC
>CAYUBS010000094.1:7954-9474 GCA_964443145.1 uncultured Wenzhouxiangellaceae bacterium
CCGGGACCCGGTGAAAAAAACCAGAACGGGATCATCGCCACGTCAATTTTCACCTGGTCCAGGCCTGCCCGCTGGAAATCTTCCGGGGTCATCGCAGCGTCACCGATGTGTAGCACGGTAACGCCCCCGATCTCGATCAGGTGTCCGTAATTCTGAATTCTTGCGTACTTACGTGTGCCGTGGCTGAGCGGGAACACCGTGACCTTCGCCCCACCCGAGTTAAACTCGTACGGCTCGCCGTATTGCGGATCGATTTCGGTAACCCGTGGATTGGTGGTGATGAAATCGCGGCATTTTTCCCGCATCAGGCCCAGCACCTGGGGCGATGACACCACCGCGGTCCCTGTGCTTTTCAGCATGAATTCGCAGGCATAACGTGGCTGGTTGTGGTCGTGGTGCCGGTGACTGACCAGGGCCAGGTCCACATCGCTAAACGCACCCGAAGCCTGCTGATATTGAACAGCCGCATCCCCGGATAAACCACCGTAAACGGAGTAAGTCTCCACCACCATGCCATCGATCATGATGCGGGTGTCGCCATCCGAAATCATCACGCCGTTGTTGGCCAATTGCGTGATAATCACATCTGCGTGCAGCGCTGACGAAGCCAGCAGCAACGTAATGAAACTAAAAACTCCCTTTTTTAACCACATATCTAACCACTCCATGTTCTGATCCGGGACCCGCGAACGAAAGGCCATTTTTCTCCATCACGCGAATAGATTGCTTCAGATAGGGCAGCGTTTCCGCCGTTACTTCGGTCACGTGCTGGTGACTGAATGCCCAGGTCATCAAGCGCGCCACAGCTTCTGTCGCGAAGCCCTGTACCTGAAACTGTGGCAGAACAGAATATCCGATTTCCACGGAGCCTGCTGTATCGGGCATGCCTTTGAAACCGCAAATACCCATGAGCTGACGCTTATCAGTGCGGCGTGAAAGCAGGTACCAGATGGACCACCCATGCTCAGCAGGGTCCTGTAACTGCCCCAGTACAACCCGCATGGCAATGCTTTCATACAGTTTCGGCGGCCAGTTTTCGGGTACCTCCGTGCCGATTGCTTCACTGAATGCTTGCGCCCCGGCCAGGTCGGCTGCAACCAGTTCCGGGGTGGCGGCCACCAGGGTCATCCTGCGTGACTCAAGGACCCTGAGCGGATGGCGTGGCCGGCGGGTCATGGCGAAGTATTCCCGTTGTCATAACCAGCCAGCAGTTGCATCCAGCATGATTCCAGCTGGCGCATATGCAGTTTCGGCCAGAATTTTCTGAGTGACCGGTGCAGCCGTTGCAGGTTTCTCTGGAATGCACGGCTCTGCCCTTTGATCAAACGTGCGCGGTCGAAATCGATCAGGTACACGCGCCTGTCCTCATCGACCAGGATATTGCGGGCATTCAGATCAGCATGCACCAGGCCGAAATCGTGGAAACGACGGATGCAGGCACCGGTCTTCTGCCACAACTCCTGGTCTCCCCGGTGGCTCTCGATCAAGTCAGCCAGGGGTGTCACGCCCATGATCCGGCG
>CAYUBS010000094.1:9574-11701 GCA_964443145.1 uncultured Wenzhouxiangellaceae bacterium
GGATGCTGAATCTGGTCAGCATCGTATACAATGAGAAGGGAATCCTTGTTGTGGGTGCGCGTGTTCACTCGCCGCTATTGTGCTTTTGCCCTGCAATAAGGTCAATCGAAGCTGCGTCTACCAGGGCCAATATTTCGATGCCAAGCGATCATCAGATCAAAAGTTTATGTATTCTCCGGCTGTCCGCGCTGGGTGACGCCACCCATGTTGTACCCGTTGTCCGTGCCTTGCAGGATCACCTGCCCGACGTGAAAATCACCTGGATCATCGGCAAGCTGGAACACAAACTGCTGGGGGATCTTGATGGCGTCGAGTTTATCGTCTTCGAGAAGCGTGGCGGCTGGTCCGCGGTCAAAGCCTTGCGGCTTGCGCTGCGCGACCGCCGGTTCGACGCGCTGTTTCACATGCAGGTCGCAGCCCGCGCCAACCTTCTCAGTCGCATGATCCGTTCGCCGATAAGACTGGGCTGGGATGTTGCACGGTCGAGAGACTTTCACCAGCACTTCACCCGCCAGCGCGTTGCCGAAGTCCCCTATCAGCACCAGGTGCAGGGCTTTCTGGAGTTTCCGCGTGCGCTTGGCATACCAGTTGAAACGCCGCGCTGGGATCTGCCCATCAAGCGGGACGCAAAGGAGTGGGTAACCGAACAACTGGATAGTGAACAGCCTCTATTGGTCATCAGCCCGTGTTCCAGCCATGAATTGCGCAACTGGCGCAGTGAATACTACGCAGAAGTAGCCGATTACGCGATCAACAAGCTGGGCATGCAGGTGGTGCTTTCCGGCGGGCCCAGCGAGCTGGAACTGCAGGTGGGCAGCGAGATTGAAGCTGCCATGAAGTCACCCTGCCTGAACCTGGTTGGAAAAGACACGCTGGAGCAATCCAAGGCCATGCTGGCTCGCGCCGACCTGGTCATATCACCGGATTCCGGCCCGGCGCATATTGCCTCGGCCCTGGGCACCCCCGTCATCGGCCTGTATGCCGCAACCTGGTCGAAGCGTTCCGGGCCCTACAACAGCCTGTACCTGTGCGTGGACCGTTTCGAAAAAGCCGCCCGAACATTCCGCGACAAGGAGGCCGCAGACCTGCGCTGGGGCAGCAAGATCGAAGAGCCCGGCGTGATGGACCTGATCCAGCCCGAAGACGTGATTCGGCAAATGGAAACCTGGAAAGAGCTGAAAAAGGTGTGAAAAAGCAGAATACAGGATTGGCCTCAGGTTGAGACTGACGAGTTAGTGAATACTGTAATCAACAATTTCTTTGGCAAACCTGCGGAAATCAGCAAGAAATTTTTGACAGATAGCGAACACTATCTCCCAGTTGATCACATCATAATTATGGACGGCGACATTTCTGAACCCGACGGCTTTTTGCATGGATAAGCAAGTAGCTGGCGTGATGGCGCCTAGCGTTTGAAGTGTTGAAAAAACATCACCCATCGTTGTGGGTGCTGATTCGTCAGACTCGCTGATAACATGACTGCCAATATCAACACAAAGCTGAACTGCTCGAGTGAGATTCAGGACCAGAATATCCTGAATATCGGGATCCTGAATGAGTTGATTAACGTTGGACGGTGTTTTTTCTTCCACTCGCTGAATGCAGCGACGAAGAGACTCCAGCTTCTGAGAAAAGATCACTTGATCCATGCACTACGTCTCTCAGCCAGTATCCTCTGCTGCAAAGGAACAAAATCTGCGGTATTGATCAGGTGTTTCGTCAATAGGCTTGCATAGGTGGCATCGTCGCCGAGCAACCGCCTACCTTTAAAAACCTGCCCAAGTATAGGTTCGGCTGCATAATACATATCTACAATATCTACCGGACGTCCAAATCTGGCGCCGATCAGTTCAATCAATTCCAGCTTCAGGCTGCTGGATATCGGGACATCTGAGAGCAGGGCAAGATCGATATCGCTTTCTGCGGTCGCATCACCCTTTGCCTGCGACCCAAACAGTATGGCCAGTTTGAACTGGGGATACTGTGACAAAAAACGGGTCAATTGTTTGTGCAAGGTGCTCATGCGGTCATTGTAACCCGGGATTCCAAGTCCCTCAATTTAGTTCCTGAATGATCTGAACGCTGGGGTAATAAGCGGAACATGTTCAGGGACACACCACTAGCTTT